>CAXUMK010000108.1:0-6790 GCA_964251885.1 uncultured Segetibacter sp.
GTACAATTTCTCCAGTTTTGAGCTATGCACAAATTCATGAGGCGCAAAGTATAGTTGCTTTAGAAAGATGCGTTAAACATCAACTATAAAGAAGAAGTCGCAGTGGAATAGAACCAAAGTAGCAATATTATATAGACCTTTACGTTTATAATCCAGGTTACACTTCTGGTAATGCTCAAATTTATATGAACGACTTAAGACTCATTAGTAAATGTGTCACGGGAATAAAAACTATACTTCACCTTTTCTTCTTACTATTTATACTAAGTTTATCTCAAATCTATGGGCAAAAATCAGATTTAAAGTTTAAATACATTACTGTCGATCAGGGACTTTCAAGCAACAGGGTATTTTGCATGTATCGCGACAACAAACAATTTCTTTGGATTGGTACAGACATGGGTCTTAACAGGTATGATGGTTATCAAACTATAAAAAAATATTTTCACAACGACAGTGTTGAAAGGTCACTCAGCGATAATACGGTGAGATGCATCAATGAGGATTCAAAAGGAAATCTGTTTGCAGGCACTTCGCAAGGCTTGAATTTATATGACAAAGCCGACGACTCTTTCACCCTTTTCAATTATGATTCTAATAATCCGAATAGCATCAGCAGTGGAAACATCAACTCGATGTATCTTGATAAAAAAGGAAATTTCTGGATAATGGCCGGTGGAAATTGCTTAAATAAATGGGTGCCCGAAAAGAAGCAGTTTGTCAGATACAAATTTAAGGAAGATGATAAGGCTTTTTATAACTCAACGCAATCCATCGCAGAGGATTCAAAAGGAAATATCTGGGTAGTATCGTATGCGAGAGGTATCTATTGCTTACAACCAGGGGCAGATAAGCTGATCGAATATAAAGGTAAAGGAATTGATTTTGGTGATAAAACTACCAAAAGTCTTTATATAGATGAACAGGATATCATCTGGATTGCTTCTAATGGCGGAGGCTTTCATTCTTTTGATCCTTCAAATGGTAAAACAGAACACTATTATACCAATGAAAATGGTAAGGGGGTTAATCAAAAGTTATTGCGGTGGGTAATTGCCGAAAACAATCGTTATTTGTTGATTGCCGTAAATCAGGGTGGCATTAACCGGTTCGACAAGCTTACCAAAACCTTTGAGTACATTACTTATAATGGAGAGAATGAATCGGGACTTAATAATAATGGAGTTTGGACATTGTATAAAGATAAGGAAGGAATATTATGGGCAGGTACAGGAAATGGCGGTGTTAATTATTACAATCCTAAAGAATATAATTTTGAATTATTCAGGCACACCAACAATAGTGCAATATCGCCGTCTGATAATACCATCGGTGGGTTTTATGAAGACTCACAGGGTATGATATGGATTGCAACAGATGGCCAAGGTGTTAACCTTTTTGATCCTTCAACAAAAAAGTTTAAGGTCTTTAAACACAATCCCGCCAACCCGTTTAGCATAAGCGGAAATACCATACGCAATTTTGAGGAAGACAATGACCATAATCTATGGATAGGAACCTGGGACAACGGGTTAAATAAGTATGACCGGAAGACTGGAAAATTTCATAGCTATATGCCCTTGAAAAATGATCCTTCAAGCATTTCAGGCCAAGGGGTGTGGCATATAAAAAAAGACTGGAAAGGCTTGCTCTGGCTTTCGATTTATGGTAAAGGAATTGAAATTTTCGACAAAGACAAAGGAGTTATAAAACGGTTTAACATTGATGCTAAACATCCCGAAGCCAATTCGAGTATCCCTCAGTTTGTAGAAGACGGGCAAAGGTATATGTGGGCATGCAGTTGGAAGGGCATGTATCGCTACGACAGAACAACCGATAAATTTACCGCATTTAAAAACTTTCCTGATAATGACATTCGCACCTTCTATAAAGACAGCAGGGGCAACTATTGGGCGGGATCCTTTAACAAAGGGCTTTTTCTAATGAATTTTGATGGGAAGATAAAGAAAGTTTACAATGATAAAAACGGGTTGCCAAACAATCAAATTCACGCCATCGTAGAGGATTTACATGGTAATCTCTGGATTTCGACCAATTTTGGTATCAGTCAGTTTAATCCTGTGAAGGAAACATTCAAAAATTATTTTAAGAGCGACGGATTGCAGGGCAATCAGTTTTTTACCTTGTCTTATTTAAAAACCCGAAGCGGTAAAATTTACTTTGGTGGATTTAACGGCTTTAATGCTTTTTATCCTGATAATCTGAAGACTAACCAAACATTACCACCGGTGTATTTCACCAGCTTTGAAATATTTAACAGGCCTGCTTCTTATGGTAAGCCGGGGTCACCGCTCCAAAGCGATATTAGTGAGGTAAAGCAAATCATCCTGCCATGGAGTCAATCTGTCTTTTCTCTTGGCTTTACTGCAGTCAATTATACCTTCTCCCAAAAAAATCAGTACGCCTACAAGCTCGAAAATTTTGACAAAGACTGGAACTATGTTGGAAGTACCCGATCGGCTACCTATACAAACCTCGATCCCGGCGAGTACATTTTTAAGGTAAAAGCCTCTAACAATGATGGTTTCTGGAATGAACAAGGCACTTCTGTTAAAATAATAATTACCCCCCCATTGTGGATGACGTGGTGGTTTAAAACAGGGGTATTGTTTTTAATTACCGGCAGTGCAGCAGCGTTTTATTTTCTTAGAATGAATGCAGTAAAAGCACAAAAAAGACAGCTTGAGCAAAAGGTTCGGGAGCAAACTGCTCAATTACTTACATCCAATTTGCAACTGCTTACAGCAAACGAACAAGAACGCAAAGCACGGCTCGAATCTGACGATGCCAACAGGGCAAAAAGTATTTTCCTTGCTACGATGAGTCATGAAATCAGGACCCCTATGAATGGGGTAATTGGAATGGCCTCTCTGCTTTTGCAAACCGAGCAGAGCGATGAGCAAAGAGGTTACACTCAAATCATTAGTACTTCCGGAGAAAACCTGTTATCGGTTATCAACGGCATTCTTGATTTTTCTAAAATAGAATCAGGAAAGATGGAACTTGAAAATACGTTATTTGATCTGCAAACCTGTATAAAAGAGGCGCTTGATATATTTTCTTTTAAAGCATCAGAAACAGGACTTCGGCTCGCTTACCATATAAATTCAGATGTGCCTTCAACAATTACAGGTGACAGTTTACGCTTAAGGCAGGTATTGATAAACCTCATTGGCAATGCTATGAAGTTTACTGCAGCGGGCGAAATATTTATAGGAGTTCATTTATTAAAACCAGTCATTAGCAATACATTGCTGCTTGAATTTGAAGTACGCGATACTGGTATTGGCATTCCTGCCGACAAGATAGAAAGGTTGTTTAAGGCGTTTTCGCAGGTTGACCCATCTGCCACTCGTAAACATGGCGGCACAGGTCTGGGACTGGTTATCTGCGAAAAGCTTGTTAAGCTTATGGGTGGAGATATAAGCGTGTCAAGTGTACTGGGCAAAGGCACTACTTTTACCTTTAGTATCCAAACTATAGCAACTCAAACTCAGTTGGCGCCAGTAAGTTCAAAGGTTTCTCATTACACCACACTTGATAACCACGTTGCCCCCAAACAAACAGATGAATTAAAACTGACAACAGATTTTTCAATGCAATATCCGCTTCGTATTCTTATTGCAGAAGACAATCCGATAAATGTGATGATTGTAAATAAGATATTAAGCAAACTTGGCTACAAAACCGAGACTGTAGAAAATGGCCGGAAAGTATTGGATATATTAAAGGAGCAGGATTTTGATTTGATTTTTATGGACGTGCAAATGCCTGAAATGGATGGTTTGGAAGCGACCAGAACAATTCGTAAAAATAACAAAGTAAAGCCTGCAATTATTGCTATGACCGCCAATGCAATGAAGGGCGACAGGGAAGAATGCCTCGAAGCAGGCATGAATGATTATATAAGCAAACCTATCAATCTAAATGCATTGGTGAGCATTCTGCAAAAGTGGGGTAAGCAAATTAAGGCAAATATTGAGGAACAACAAATTTCAACAACGCCTCATTCAATATAACACATTGTTTAAATTTTGTTCCATTAGTTGCCTGCTTTTAGTTAGTTATTATTGCTTCAAAGTTTTTTAAAGAAATTGATTATATAATTCAACTATTAAAATTATCACTTTTGACAGGTTTAAGCCTGGTTTTGCAGGTATTCTCACTTTAGTTGCAACCATTTAAATTAGAACCTCTTCCATTAAAAACTAAAAGTTCTTCAATATAAAAATTTACTCACTTTTGTTTTTGTCTATTTTCTTATTATACTTTGCGCCTTATGAATTTGTGCATAGCTCAAAACTGGAGAAATTGTACAAGTGTGCGACGCAACAATGATTCATAGTAGCAATTCTGCCCGGCTCAAAAAAATCATTGCACATTCTCAGGCATTGAGCAGTATAGTTTAATTGCGAATGCTTTTCTTAAAAAAGAAAACAAGCCTCTGATTTCTTTAATTTTTTGTTATTGTAAAAATTAAAATAATTTTATTACTTGTATAAGAAGCTGTCTAAATTTGATTTTTTTGGGAGACCGGCATTTGTATTTCATTTACACTTGTGTTGCGACGCTCCGTTCAACTACCGGTTTTTATGTCATCTTCAAGCTTTAATATTACAGTCTAAACTAATTTTTAGACAGCTTCTAAGTGCAGCTAACTTATTTATCCACCTGCCCTGATAAAAGGAGTAAAGATTACAGGGATGAAGTAATTTATGTAAGTTTCATGCATCAACCAGTTTTATGCGAATACAATTATTACTTGCCATTTATATACTTTGTATCAATACCGCTCGTGCGCAAGAAGTAAAACAATATCCGGTAAAAGCAGGAGAGATACCTGCTGCAATGCTTCCGCGGGAAGCTATGTATGTATTGCCTGCTTTTACCGCGGGCACGGCCTCGCTCAAGGATGGAACTTCCTCCACACAACGTTTCAATTATAATTTCCTGCTCGATGAAATGCATTTCATTGGTGAGAAGGGCGATACGCTTGCTATAGCTGATCCTGCAATAATCAGATCTGTTGTTATTGACTCTATGTCATTTTATTATGATAATGGATATGTCAGGGAAATTTTAAAGCAGGGCGGGTATAAACTTGCAGTAAAACAGGAGATGGTACAGACTGCAGATAAAAAAAGGGGTGGTTATGATATGCCCACCGCAACCGGATCTATACAAACATACGGAACCGTTGGCAGCAACAGCCAGATGTACCACCTGGAAGTCAAAAAAGATGTTTTATTCCATAGCGTAACTTCTTTTTATGTAGCTAATATGTCTAACCATTTTTTAAAGGCTAACAAAAAAAGTTTTTATACCCTTTTTGGCGAAGCAAAAACAGCAAAATACCTCAAAGACAATAAAATTGATTTTAATAAAGAAGAAGATTTAAAAGGGCTGCTGCGATATTGTGCTCAATAAAATTTTATCCCTCAACAAATATGCGGGAAAGCTAACAGCCTCACTACATACTGGATTCTGAAGCCCGGAGTGTATTGTAAGTTGATTATACTTTTTCGTAAGCGAAAGGACGAATAAATCATTCTGCTCACTATCAGCTTGCTTCACTCAACAAGCACTCAAAGTCTTCGGAATTGCAAAAAAATAAGATATTGAAATGCAAAAAAATTTTTCAAATGGGTGCATCCCAAATTGTCGCACTGCTGAAAATGGTTGATGGATAAAAGTGCATGAAAAAGCCGACATGAAAAGATACGGTACAAGTGAGTGACACAACCGGAGCCTCATAAAAGGACATATGCCCGTCCCCCCAAAAAAAAACACAATTTGGGATGCACCCCCCTGATAATTTACAAAAAGTAAAAAGCCCGAAAATTGTTGTTTCGGGCTTTTTACATGTTTCATCTCAAAACCGTATTAAGAGTAGAAATTTTTAAAAATCCTATACCAAAAAAAGCCTGCGTATTAGCCAAGGCTTTTTTGTGCATTTTCTGTGATTTTAATATCCGGGATTTTGATACATTTTTTCGGGATTAAGCCTGTATTCAGTAAGGGGAATAGGAAAATAATA
The DNA here is from genome assembly GCA_964251885.1 of uncultured Segetibacter sp. Taxonomy (GTDB): domain Bacteria; phylum Bacteroidota; class Bacteroidia; order Chitinophagales; family Chitinophagaceae; genus Segetibacter. The sequence continues at coordinate 6,059 of CAXUMK010000108.1, forward strand.
ATCTTTTGTTCCGATGTTATTTAAAGGTGAATTGTCGTAATCGGCCTGGTTCTTAGATTTGAAGTAATTTACCAACTCTGTAGCATTAAAGAAACGGGTAAGATCGTGCCAGCGATGATGTTCGAAGGCAAGTTCTATTCTTCTCTCATGCAGAATAGCGAGCTTTAAAGTTGGATAGCGTGCTGTATAATTTGCATCATTCAGCATCGTTGCATAATCTGGTCTTCCGGCTCGTGAACGCACCATATTCAGGTAGTTAATTGCATTGCCGTTATCGTTTAGATACATATAAACTTCGGCAAGGTTGAGGATAACATCTGCATAGCGAGAAATTATCCAGTCATTACCACCATATCCCATTGCGGGGTTACCTGCTGCTGCTCCGGTACTTATATCCCTAAATTTGGTAATGAAATAATTAGATGTTGCATTGGCATATTTAACAGAAAAGTCAGTACGAACATCTCCGGTTTCAAACTCTTTTAAAAGGTCTTTAGTAAACAGTCCACCTGCACCTTGTGAAATAAACAATGAATTAATTGTTTCACCTTTTGCCTGGTTGTTTTTTGCTAAAGCGGATGAATAATTTGGATCGCCCTGCTTATATTCAATTTGCCATATAATCTCAGGATTAGTGGTTTTCTTGGTTACATCAAAAACATCTGCAAAAGGAATATCTGAAAGATTATTAAATGTTTTTTGATTGAAACAGGCTAATAAATAGGTTTTTGC
>CAXUMK010000108.1:6800-17220 GCA_964251885.1 uncultured Segetibacter sp.
AAATTTGCTGAAGCGTTTGCGGCATCGAGACTGGTGCCCATAGTAAGATACACTAAACCAAGTAAAGCATTGGCTGCCTGCAGCGATACTCTGCCTTTGGAAGCAGCAGGCTGAACAATAGGTAGATTACTTGCTGTTACATCTTTTAAATCAGCAACAATCTGGTCATATACTTTTTCCTTTTTCTCTCTGAAGGTTAATGCATTTGCCTGTTCTATTGTAGTAAGCCTTTCTGTTACCAGCGGAACGTCGCCAAACTCTTTTACCAGGTTATAATACATATATGCCCTGATAAACTTCAGCTCTGCTATATACTGCTGTTTAGTAGCATCATTTGCAAAAGATATTTTGTCAATTATAGAAAGAATGATGTTTGCCCTTGAGACAGGAGCATATAAAGCATTCCAGTGGCTTAACAAATAACTGTTGCTCGGTACCAGCGAGAAAGCAGAGAACTGGAAAGGCTCGCCATTATTTGACTGGTTATCCGTTGTATTAATATCATCCGCTCTGTCATCGGTCCATAACTGGGCTCCTTCGCCTATGCAGTTAGAACTTCTTAAAGCCTGGTAAACACCGTAAACGCCGGTTGCGATATCTGCTTCGGTTTGATAACCCGCATCAACAGAAACGGCGTTGGGATTCGCCTGTTCAAGAAAAGATTTTTTACAGGCAGTCATCATACCCGATAAAAATAGAACTGCTAAAAAAATGCGTGTTTGCATATCTAAAATGTTTTTATAGTCGTAAATTAAAACTGTACGTTAATACCCATATTGAATGAACGCACCAATGGATATTTACCATAATCAACCCCTGGAGTTAAATTCGATCCGTTATTGAAATCCACTTCGGGATTATATCCGAGGTATTTTGTTATGGTAAAAGCATTGTCAACGGATGCATACCAGCGCAATGCACTTATGCCCAATTTTTTGGTGAACTGAAGTGAACCCAGATTAACTCCGAAAGTCATGTTGGTGCATCTTAAAAACGAGCCATTCTGCAGATAATAATCCGATAAACGGGTACTGTTACTTTGGCTTCCCCCACGCGAAGCCCTGTATTCGTGCCCATTTCCGGGATTTGCTTCATTGCGGTAACGCTCATTTATGACGGCATACTGGTTACCCGAACCTTCCATATTTCTTATGTAATAATCCTGTCCGTCAAGTATCTGGTTACCCTGCGAGCCATTGAAGGATATATTAAAATCCAGTATTTTATAAGCCATGTTCACATTAAAACCAAATGTGTAATCAGGGTATGGAGTGCCGATAATATCTTTATCTGCATCGTTAACTATACCATCGCCATTTTTATCAACGAAGTAAAGGTCACCCGGATTTAAAGGCGTAGTGGAGTAGGTAGAAATTGGAAATCCCTGCATTTTATAGCCAGCAGGAAATTTATTGCCATTTGCTTTATATACTGCATAATCAGCATTTACAGCAGCCATATCTTTCTCTCTGACCATGCCCGCCACTTTTAGTCCATAGAAAGAACCTACAGGTGCGCCTTCTCTTGTAACGTGGGTAATATAACTTCTTTCTGCGCCATTGGTCTGTATTTCGCTGGCTCCACCAAGGCTAACCACTTTGTTTCTGTTGAAACTTATATTACCACTTACATTCAGGTCAAAATCCTTTGTTTGAATTGCCCTGACATCCAACTGAAAATCGATACCCTTATTCCTGATGTTAGAATTGTGAAGATTGGTTAAGACTGTAGTGGCGCCTGTTGTTGCAGCGCTGTTTGTTATTGCAGATATATTTTGGTTATAGAGAAGATTAAAAGACTTACTGATATAATAATTAACTATTGCCGATATACGGTTTTTAAGCAGGGTTACATCTGCACCAAAGTTAAATTGACTCGTTGACTCCCAGCCAATCTTAGGATCAGCAAGACCTGCCGGCCAAATCGCATTGTACACATTGTTTCCTAAAACAACACCACCCGAACCTGTTAAGTTTTGCTGGTAAGCATAATTAGGAATATTATTATTACCGGTTAAGCCCCAGCTTGCACGTAACTTTAAAGTAGAATTTTTCCCAAGCCAGTCATTATAGAAAGATTCATTTGAAACAGTCCATCCGCCTGATACAGAACCAAAATTACCCCAACGGTTTTGCGGACCAAAACGCGATGATGCATCCCTGCGAAGAGAGCCTGTTAAATAATATCTTCTGTCAAAGCTGTAAATAACACGCCCGAGGTAAGAAACAAGTGTGACTGACGATTTGCCAAAACCCGTGTTACTTGCATTATTCTGACCAATACCAAGACGGTAAAAATCACTCGCAGCAGAACCGCCTGCTGTTATTTCCTCAACAAAGTCGTTGTTAAAGCTTTTTGCACCTGCTGCTATAATATCGGTATTTGTTTTTTGTGCAGAATAACCTGCAAGCACATCAAAGCTGTTCCTGTTTATCTGCTTTTTATAATTCAAAGTAAACTCTCCCAGTATATCCTGTATAGTCGTATTCTGAATTGCAGCATTTGCTGCTGCAACAGATTGCGGAGAACCGGGAGGATTGATGCCACTGCTTAAGTTCGTAGGATAATAATACTCATATTTTTCAGAATAGTTAGAACCGCCTGCATTCACTTTTGCAAACAAATTCTTTGCTACTTCATAAGTAACAGCAGCATTAAATGTAGCCCTTGTTCCGTTACGTGTTATTTTTACTCTTTGAGCCAAAGCCACCGGGTTTTCTATACCCTGAAATGCATAAGCAAAACCATCGGTTTGAGCGCCTGCTCCCTTGTCGGCTGTTGCCAAAGATTCATCAGGATTGTAGGCAGGAAAGATGGGCATATACACTAATGCACCAAGAATAGGTCCCTGGTTAAAACGGCCTTCCTGAACTTCCCTGTTAATGGTGTTTGTAACAAATGCATTAGCCGACGCTTTCAATTTAGGATTGATGTCTGCATCCACATTTACACGGAGGTTAATTCTTTTTTGGGAAGTGGGTCTTAATATACCCGGCTGGTCTAAATAACCGCCGCTGATAAAATAATGTGTATTGTTAGCTCCACCGCTAAAAGACACATTGTGCCTTTGCACCATCACGTTATCGTACAGTTCATCCTGCCAGTCGGTATTGTACTTGGGCGTAATAAGCTTTTGTGAAGTAAAATCGTACAGGTCTTTTAATATACACACCGAACAGCCTGTAGCTGTTTGGCCGGCCTTTGCAACTCTTGTAGCATTATCATCAGAATAAAATGAGTCATTCCAGGTTATTCCTTTTGAAACAAGGATGTCTTTATAATTGGCATTTCTGCCATCTATAAAAAGCTGCGCAAACTGGGTTGAGTTCAGCAACTTTACTTTCTTCGCCAGTTGCTGACTGCTGATTTGATAATCGTATTCAAGCCTGCCTTTACCTTGTTTGCCCCGCTTGGTGGTAATGATTACAACTCCTCCCGATGCCCGGGAGCCATAGATGGCAGCAGAAGCAGCGTCCTTTAAAACTTCAATAGACTCAATGTCTTCAGGATTGATAAAAATATCGTTGCCGGCAGTACTTGGACTGTAACCATTGGTTGCATTGCCACCGTTGCCTTGTCCCTGACTGATATTACCACCCACCGGATATCCATCAATAACGTACAAAGGCTCTGAGCTTGCATTAACAGAACCAATACCACGTACCCTGATTTTGGCGCCTGAATAGGGAGCGCCGCTAACCTGCGATACCTGCACCCCAGCTACTTTGCCAACCAATGCCTGGCTTACAGTCGGTGCAGAAAGGTTCAGCTCCTTTGCCTTTACACTCGATATTGCCCCGGTAATATCGCTTTTACGCAGTTGTGAATAACCTATTGCAACTACTTCATCGAGTACTCTGGCACTGTCATTCAGGGTTATATTAATATTCGTTCTGTTGCTGACAAACACTTCCTGCGTAGAAAAGCCCGTAAAGGAAAACACCAGTACAGCTTTGCCTGTTGCGTTAATCCTGAAACGACCGGCAGCGTCTGTTGATGTACCTGCCGTTCCGTTTTTTACTGTTACAGAAACGCCCTCAATCGGGCTATTGTTTTTGTTGCTAACGACGCCAGAGATGGTACCAGGCTGTTGTGCCATAATACTCAGGCCGCACATTAGCGTCATTGAAAAAAATAAACTAACCCTGCTGAAAATACGTCGCAAGGCTGTTTCAAGTGGTTTGTGTTTTTGCATAAATCTTAGTTGTAGATTTTTAATTAATACTCAGAATGGTTGTGGTTGTTTTTTTAAGAAATCAAATAGGCTTTTTTATTTTTTATGAGCCGAGCTATAGCACTGCCATGCAACTTCCGTTGCGTCGCACACTTCAACGGTAGCAATTCTACTTAGCGCGTCATTGCGAGGGCGGAACAGGAGGACTACATGCATTCCAACCTGTCGCTTTTAATTGTTGTCCTTTTGTAAGTTCTATCGTTCGTCATTGCGGGGAACGAAGCAATCCCCTGCACAATCAAGCTGCCAGTTGGCTGGGGATTGCTTCGTCGTTCCTCCTGCCAATGACGAACAGTATGTCTACCAATCTGCTTTCATCATGTTTACGTTGTTTCTTCTGGATGATGTTACTGCTATACCTTGCTGATAATCGTTTAAGAAAGTAAATCCTTCCAGTTCGTCACCCCGGTCTACATCCACTACTTTTATCACCTGCTCTTTGCCTGCTTCAAGCGACTTAACCAGGTCAACGTAAGTGAAGCGCCACTTTCTTCCTTCTACCTGGTTTTGAATTAAAACCAAGATCTTTTTGTCCTGCATCCAGTACAGGTTTTGCACCCAGGGAGTGCACGTAAATTTTTTAAAAAGAACACCTTTATCAGAAGTATTTTTTACACTTTTCAATCGGGCGGGATCATACAGTCTTACTTCATTGCCTTTATCGCCATAATCAGCAGTAGCTATATACCACTTGTTGTTGTATTGCACATATTCAGGTCTTGTGCCTTGTATGCATGCATCATCTTCTATGGTATTTAATAAGTTTCCGTCTAAAGTGCCGGTGCGTTGCAAACCATCCCAATCAATATAATAAATCACTGCTCTCCATAAAGTTCCTTCCTTATTCAGGCGAATGCTGTTGCCAATAAACACCGGATTTTTATCGTGATAAGCAATCCCTGTCGGGTGATTAATGACATCAGTATCATTGAGTGTCAACTTCATTTCCTTATGCAGGTAGATAAGGCTGTCACCCGATCGTTTGTACTCTCTTATCATTCCCACTTCCCGGTCGCCGTATAAAAAGAGGTTACCTTGCTGGTAAGAAACACCCTGGCATGCCCCAAGTGAGTCGATAGTTTGAGAATGGATTATTTGCATATTTACGTCTGTCTTAAACGACACGACGATCAAAGAAAACAGAAGAAAAAAAGAAGCGGTTATGTAGTGTTTAGTCATTAAAAGAGTGTTTGACTGGTGATGAAATCATTTGAATGGAACAGGTAAACTGAAGATCGACAGGATGGCACATTGCAGCCTAAAGAATAAAAAGCACAAGAGTGCGACGCAACGGCTGCTGATAGTAGTAATAATGTTGGGCTCATAAAATCTCTTTACTTTTTGTAGCTGCTACGGATCCATTGGTTCATCGGGATCGATCTGCAATGCTTCTATTAATGGATAAAATTCAATTTCTGTTTCGCTCAGGCGATTACCATTTTTATAAGGAACTTCATTCAATTCTTTACGGCAGCGTTCTATTAAAGTAGAACCGATCATGTTACTTTGGTATTTGGTGGTGCAGGTAAGCCCGGGTTTTGTAAACGGAATACCGTAACGATACATAAGCCTCACAGCATTGCGCATGTTGGTAGTAGTATGCCTTGCATGAGGCTCAATGATAATAGCATTCTCAGGAATATGAAGCTTTTCGATGAGGTACTTTTTCATTTCGACCGCTTCGCAATACTTCGTTTTGTAAGGATGAACCTTGCCACCAGAGGGAACGACGAAAGGTGCAAGTCCTTGTTGATATTGCAAAGCTGCAAGCCTGCACCGCAACATTCCCTCAGCGCTTAATGCAACGCCTGGTTCATCGGGGCCGGCACCGGGAATGAGAATTACAGAATACTTATAATCGTTCCATTTTATGTTTTTTATGCGGTCGAACGCTGCTTTATTCTCACCCTTTTCCATGGGCTCAAAATCGGCGACCTGCTCTCTTTCATTCATTTCAAGAAAATGCAAAGCAGCAGTAAGCGAAGGGGAATAAAAGGAAGGATTGGTTTTATTTTCAAGCGACACCAACGAAACCGTGTTGTATAAAAAGCCCACATAAGTAAGCCTGTAAACATTGTTATTACCTGGCTCCTTTGTATTGAAGCTGATAGAATCGATCAAAGGGTAGTTGGGCTTTTTGCCTCCTGCATATACATCGAGCGCCCAGTTTATGGCATAGGCATCCTGCTCCCATGCTTTCACCAGCATTTCTTTGACAGGCAGGTTTTGATAAAGCACATACGTGCCCGAAGGAATAAGGTGATTTTGAACCAGCTTGTCGAGGGCATTGCCGGGGGCATATAAAGCGGCAAGCCGTGCGCTTACCGCTTTAATTTCATCGCCGCTTAGCTTCATTCCGCTGATATAGCAGAGACCGTCCGTACCGCAATTTTTTAATACCGCGTTTAGGGAATCTGATTTGATTTTTCCTATAGCTGATAATGTTTTGTCGTTATTTAGTAAGGTCTGTACGTCTTTGAGTTCACTGAATAAAGTAAGCAGGTAATAGTTTTTTGACTGAACAAAACTGCTGCCTGTAAGCAAATGATATTTTGGATCGGGCCCGTTATTGGCAAATAATGAACTAAGTGTAACAATTGAAAAAGTGATTGAAAGAAGAAAATATTTTTTATAACCGGGTTGGGGAACGGACATGCCTTCTAAATTGAAATGCAAATTTTAGAGGTTTACAAAGACCTTTAGTATGTCGTTTTATTATTTAATAATTTGGTGTTAATTAATTAAAGGTTTCTTAATAAACCGTTAATTGTAGTTTTTGTAAATAGGTTTTTAGTAAAACAAGTTGTATTAAATGCGAAATGTATAATGAGATTAGATGAAGACAAGGAGACCAGAAAACATTTGATAGACTGTGAATTAAATACAGCTATAAAAGAAAGCTTCCCTGGGAACAGGGAAGCCTTTAACGATTGCTTGCTATATGAGAAAAGAGTTAAAATTCTCTGCAAGAGTACTATCAAATTTTCTAACAGAACAACTGAACGTGTTAAGTAAACATTATCATATTAACGCTACCTGTTGCATTTCACCTCATCATCTTCCAGCCAAAAAAGGAAGGTTATTTTTGATTTGTCATCATCTTTTTTCTCATAAGAAACCTTACCTCCTTTTAACGAAATAAGAAAACTTTTTATCGTTTCTTCCACTTCGGATAGTTCCTTGCCGATTTCATCTTTTCTTTCTTCATGCTTTCTAAGCACCGTATGCACTTTATATAAATCTTCTGCATCTGAATGTTTATAAACAGGATTTGGGTCAGAAGACAGGTACTGATCAAATTTTTTCTGTGCTTTCTCTATCAATACCGGCATTTCTATTTGCTCATCCTGAAGCTGGATGTATTCATCAAAAAGGTCTTCTAAATACTTGTGTTTCTTGTCTTTCATTATATATGATTTATAGTTTTCAAATTTCTGAAAATCTTACAAATCCCAATGTTAACTTTTGGCAGCCGTTTTTATCGTGAAGAGGTCTACTTCTTATTATACAGGTGAGCTATTATAATTTATGCATGCGAAAAGCTGATGAAAGTGTAAGCTAAAAAGAGGGAATATGCCGGTATAAAATTCTTTATCGTCTGATCTTAGGTCAGTTTAATTTTTTGAACCATAGTTTCGTGGCGCAGATTGAGCATTGTTGCGTCGCACAGCTTGTACTTTTAGTATTTCTGTTGAGCAGGTAACCGGGTAGTTAAAGTACTATTTTATTCGGCACTCATTACTTCTTCCGCCAGTCCAAAAGATAAAGTCATTCCTGCACCTCCAAGCCCGTTTACAATATTTACGCCCTCTTCGGGACTATGAATAAAATCGGTTTTACCGTTTGTGATTTTAGGGTAAATACCATTCCAGGTTTGCACTACATCCCAGCTTTTAAATTGAACAAATTGTTTTAAATAATCAAGAATAAGCTGGTTTATAACCTCGCGGTCAAAAGGGTCGGGAGCGAGGCCATATTCATGGCTGTCGCCGATCGTTAGTTCGCCTTCTGCATTTTGTGAAACCATTACATGGATACCCCATTTTAAATAGTCGGCCATGAATTGCTGGTAATGTAATTTTAGTTTTGGCAAAGAAGCTGCAACTTCAAAACTTTTATAATGTATCAAAGACAATCCGCCACATAACGAAGGGCCAATACGCCAGTTACGTGGCTGAGAGGCAAGCCGCATCATCTGCAGTTTGCATTTGGTAAAATGGTTATCGGTAAAGACTTCAGGATATAACGTTTCGAAATCGGCGCCGCTGCAAACATATATTTTATCAGCACTCCAGCTTCTTTTCCCGCTTTTAACTATTGGATATTCTATTAAGGTAATGGCTGTGCCGAAATGAAAAGTAACATTGTATTTCTCCCTTAAATAAGAGGGCAGTTTCTCCATTGCAACTCTCGATTCAATGATCATTTCATCTTCGCTATACAAGGCACATTCTAAATTTTTTTCATTGACTGCATTACTCTTACTAACTGCTTCTTTTGCAGTTATGGCTGCAACCGGCCGTCTGTTTTTGTTGGCTTCGGCAAACTGGTGTATCACTTCACTCTCAAGATTGTTATAAGCCAGGTGAAGACTTCCTTTTTCCTCATACCACAAACGGGCTTCTTTACAAACCTGTTTCCAGATGGATTTACTTACCAGAGCCCTTTCATACAACTGTCCGTTTGGCTGACCTATTGGCCACAGCATTCCAAAGTTTCTGACAGATGCACCCACTGCTTTTGCGTTTCGTTCAAAAACCGTAACAGCATATCCTCTTTCAGCAAGGCTTCTTGCCATTGCCAATCCCGCGATTCCTGCACCGATAACAATGGCACTTTTATTCAAATTTTTATTTTTTGGTTACAAACATTTGGTTTGAGCAATCAGCTTTCGGCCGCAAGTTTCTTTTATTGCAAATAGCTGACCGCTGAACGCTATTCTTCAGTACACGAGTGCGACGCAACGGAAGCTAAATAGTAATCCTTCCGCCTGGCTCAAAAAAAGAAATAAAACTTCGTTTTTTGCTTTTCATATAATTAAGTGAACACGCTTTTATGCTGCTGAATTGTCTGGAAGTCATGCGCTTTTGAATAAAATTTGTTTTTGAAATAAATAGCTGCGGTAACAGTTCCGGCAATACCAAACGTGGCGATAATTAAAACTGCATTTACAAAGAAATTTGTCCATGACAGATGAAGACCGAAAAATTGTTTTACAAATAAAACCACCACACTTCCCAGATAACCGAAGGCATCTGCGATATACATGATAAAGCCCACGTTGCCATTTACTTTATAACTGGCGATCATCCTTTCAAAATACAAAGCATTGAAAGGAACGTAACTGAGGTACAAACCGGTTCCTATCAAGATCATCCAGGCGACCGGGCTAATTTGATGATGGGTAAATAACAACGTAGAAATTAACGCCACTGCATATCCTGCAATAATGATGTAGTGATTGATCATAAACGCTTTGATATTACTCTTTACAAGAATGAGCAAACTCATGCATAATAATACGATCAAAGACACTGGTATTTCTGACTCTGTAAAAATAGAAGCCTGGTTTTTAAAGCCTAATTCTGACCATATCTCATTCGCAAAATTGTCTCTGAAATCGCGCAGGATAGTCAGTAAAACGTATGTGAAGACAATCATGACTATACCCGGTAAAAACAATGATACAAAGGCTTTACGCTCTTTGCCTGTCATAGGCTTTCTGATGCTTCTCAATTGAATGTCCTGTTGTGTCGGTGGCGGCAAATGGTTTAGCAGCCAGGTGAAAAGAAGCATCGGCAATACAAAGAAACAGCCTGTAAAAAACGGCATCCATATTTCTGAAACGTGTGCATCAACGAGCAAAGATTTTCCTACGCTCTTTACCACTCCTGAAGAAAAAATAAAGCTGACCGATAAGACTGCTCCCATAAATTCTGTCTGCTTTCTGCCTTCGAGATAGCCAAATACCAAACCCCAAACCATACCCAGCGGGAACCCGTTTATAAAAAGGAAAATAATATTCCAGGGACGCGGAGTGATAGCAAAAAGCAACAATGCCATCCATGCAATCAGTATCAGCTTCACGATCGTTGCTGCCCGTTTTTCTTTTTGCATGGCAGAAATGAACCTGATGCCATAAAATTTGCTAAGCATATAACCGATCACCTGCACAGTTACCAGCCA
>CAXUMK010000109.1:0-17060 GCA_964251885.1 uncultured Segetibacter sp.
ATCGGGATGCCGCAAAGAGCGGCAAGTGACACAATGATGTACAATAATTGGCTGAATGCCGGTAACAAAATAATATCGACCGAAATTCTATCCTTTGTCATTGGCAGGTTTCGCGCAAAGGCGCAAAGACGCAAAGATTATGTCTTACTGTTCATTTTCCTTTCCTCCGCGTCATTGCGACTTTGCTGGGTGCAGGAGAAAGCCGAATAATGATAAAAATGTACAAGGGAGTGACACAACTATGTAAAATAAATGAGCTGATGCCGGTAACAAAATAAATATCGACGTAAATTTTATCCTTTGTCACTGGTAGGTCTCACGCAAAGTCGCAAAGACGCAAAGATGATGTCTTGCAGTTGCATTTTTCCTTTTCTCGCGCTTTTATAATGTATTCCTTTGCGTCATTGCGACTTTGCGTGATGTTCTTTTGCATTCTTTGCGTGGCTGTTCCTTCGCCGAGTTGGCAAAGCTGCCAATAGATGCGACAATTTGAAATACACCCGCCTCCTGTTATATTTGCATGTATCAAAAAAGCAGTTAAATGACGATTAGTTATAAATGGCTGAGTGAATATTTACCCGAAGAGATAGAACCTAAGAAACTGTCTAAAATTTTAACGTCAATTGGTTTGGAGGTAGAAAGCCTGGAGGAGTATGAAAGCATAAAAGGCAGCCTGCAAGGAGTGGTAGTTGGAAAGGTGTTGGAATGTATTCAACATCCCAATGCAGATAAGTTGAAACTGACAAAAGTTGATATCGGCGCAGCAGAGCCGTTAAAAATTGTTTGTGGTGCAGCGAATGTAGCTGCCGGACAAAAGGTGCTTGTGGCAACTGTGGGAGCAACCATTTATCCTACAGATGGACAGCCCGTTACAATAAAGGCTGCAAAAATAAGAGGAGAAGAAAGCCAGGGAATGATTTGCGCAGAAGATGAAATAGGCCTGGGAAGAAGTCATGACGGAATTTTGGTGTTGCCTGAAAATGTTTCTGTCGGAACCAGGGCTGCAGATTATTTTAAACCTTATACTGATTACATTTTTGAGATCGGGCTGACGCCAAACCACATGGATGCAATGAGTCATCTGGGAGTGGCCAAAGATGTATGTGCCTGGTTGACTTATCACAATAAGACCGAGGTAAAGCCCAAGACTCCTTTTACAAATACTTTTAAAGCAGACATTCATTCACTGCCCATAAAGGTGATCATTGAAAATACAGAAGCATGCAAACGATATGCGGGAGTAACCATTTCGGGAGTGACTGTACAGGAAAGCCCGAAATGGCTACAGGATAAATTAATTGCAATAGGTCAGCGTCCCATCAATAATATAGTAGACATCACCAATTTCATTTTGCATGAAACCGGTCAGCCTCTGCATGCTTTTGATGCGGCGGCTATAAAAGGCGCAACGGTCATTGTTAAAAACCTGCCGCAGGATTCAACATTTATAACGCTCGATGAAAAGGAACGGAAACTGGACACTGCAGATTTAATGATATGCAATGCAGAAGAAGGAATGTGCATAGCAGGTGTATTTGGCGGAGCAAAAAGCGGTGTGAAGAATGAAACGAAAAACATCTTTTTGGAAAGTGCATGGTTCAATCCGGTAAGTATCCGCAAAACTTCTTTTCGTCATGGATTGAGAACGGAGGCAGCTTCAAGATTTGAGAAAGGAGTGGACATTTCAAACGTAGTAAACGTTTTGAAACGCGCGGCTTTGCTGATAAGGCAGGTTGCAGGTGGTGAAATTTCTTCAGACATTACAGATGTGTATCCTTCTCCTGAGAATAAAACACAGGTGGCCATTAAATATCATTACCTGAAAAAACTGAGCGGCAAAAACTATCATCCTGACGCGGTAAAAAGAATACTGACAAGCCTGGGATTTGAGATTGTAAGAGAAGGAATGGATGAATTGTCGGTTGCAGTTCCTTACAGTAAGCCCGATATTTCTTTGCCGGCAGACATTGTTGAAGAAGTTTTGAGAATAGACGGATTAGACAATGTGCAGATCACCGGAAGCATGACGATTACTCCTGCAACAGACGAAAATATTTTAAAAGAAAACCTTCGAGATAAAATTGCCGGTTTCCTGGTTGGTCTCGGCTTTAATGAAATTGTGACAAACTCCATTACAAACAGCCGGTATTACAACAGCGATGAATTGGCCGACGCTGTTAGAATGATTAACAGCCTAAGTGCAGACCTGGATGTGATGAGGCCATTAATGGTTGAGACGGGTCTTGAAACGATCAGCTACAATGTCAACAGAAAAAACAAAGACCTGCAGTTATTTGAGTTTGGCAAAACGTATCATTCTTCTGCAGTAGGAAACTATAAAGAGAATGAGCACCTTACATTATACATAACGGGTGAGCAGCATCCGCATACCTGGAAATCAAAAGAAGTATACACTGACTTTTACCGGGCGAAAGGTATTGTTGTTTCCGTACTGCAACTGTGCGGATCAGGTGCTCCTCACTTTGCAAAAGCTGAAGCCAACGGGTTTTCCACCGCTTTGTCAGTGTCGGTAAAAAATAAACAAATTGCGACGGTTGCTGAGATTTCTGCTGAGAAATTAAAAGTTTTCGACATCAGGCAACCGGTATTTTATATTGACTTCAACTGGCTGATGCTTATTCAATTAGTGGCAAATGAAAAAATCACTTACAAAGAAGTTTCCAGGTTTCCCGCTGTGCAAAGAGATTTGGCCATTGTTGTAAACAAAAACATAACGTTTGATGCGATAGAAAATGCGGTTGGAAAAATAAAAATTCCGGCATTGCAACAGGTGCAGTTATTTGATATTTTTGAAAGCGAAAAGCTTGGACACGATAAAAAATCACTTGCCGTCAGCTTTACTTTTATGGATGAGGAAAAAACATTGACTGACAAAGAAATTGATACAGTGATGAACCGGCTTATTCAAAGTTTTGAAACCGAATTAAGCGCAGAAATAAGAAAGTAATTGTACAATGCGCAAGGGATAAAAAAGTGAGTAGAATTTTTTTGAACCAGGCTGAATGACTGCTATGAGTCAGCCTTGCGTCGTCCCGCCTTAGGCGGGATACTTTTCATTCTTTATTCGGCAAGCCAAAAAGTCACTTGTATCTCTTGACAACGATAAAAAGCTGCTCATGGAAGATATGGAAGAGCAAATACAAAGAATTGAAAATAAAGTGCAGCAACTGCTTACAAAGTACAATACTGCACAAAAGGAAATTCAGCGTTTGCAGAAAGAAAACAGCCGCCTGGCCGGGCAGTTGAAATCACAAACAGAGCATGCAAACCAGCTTCATCAGAAAGTAGATTTGCTTACTATTTCCACTTCAAATATGGATGAGAAGGCGAAGAAGGATCTTGAAAAACGCATCAACACTTACTTAAAGGACATTGACAAATGCCTTGCATTATTACATTCGTAAAACTATGTCTAAGCCGCTTATTCCTATAAATATCATTGTTGCAGACCGCAGTTACCGGCTTAAAATACAGCCGGAAGATGAAGAAATAGTCAGGAAGACCATTAAGATCATCAACGAGAAAATTATTGACTACAAAACCAATTTCGCCGGAAAAGATATGCAGGATTATGTATCAATGGTTTTATTGTGGTATGCTACAGAGCAGCAAAAACCAACTCCCGAAATGACCTCTCAAACTTCGAGTCACGAAAAACTAAACAAACTGGAAGACCTGCTGAATAAGAGTTTGTCTTTGTAAAAGATATTTAGATGTGCCACACCTTTAAGGTGTGGCACATCTGAAATGGCAGTACAAATAGCAGTTTACTGTAACCCGCTTTAATCAACTTCTTTTATCATTCATAATAATTATCTTCGCCAACTTATACCTTAATAAGACATTAAGGGGCAAACTGTATGAAATTAAAAATATTTAAAACAAACAAAACAGCATGGATTCGATAGTATTATGTATTATAACCGGAATAGTCGGAATAGTCGCGGGAATTATAGCAGGAAAATTCATTTTTGCAAAAGACACAAAAAAACAGGTTGAAGACGCCGAGCAGCAGGTTCAAAGAATTATTGCCGACGCACAAATGCAGGGTGAAACATTAAAAAAAGAAAAAATTCTTGAGGCAAAAGAAAGATTTGTTCAGCTTAAAGGCGAACATGATAAAGAGGTGTTGGAAAAAAACCGTAAAATAGCTGATGTAGAAAACCGGTTAAAACAAAAAGAGGTTTCTCTTAATCAGAAAGAAGTAAACCTCGACAAACAGCTTAAAGAAAATGACACCATTAAAGAAAACCTTACCCGCCAGCTTGAAGTAGTAAGTCATAAAAGAACTGAATTAGAAAAGCACCAGGAAGAACACATTCGCCGTCTCGAAAAAATTGCTGCCCTTACAGCCGAAGAAGCAAGAAATCAATTAATTGAAAGTTTAAAGCATGAAGCCCAAAGCCGTGCATTGAGCCTGCAGCAGGAAATAATAGACGATGCAAAACAAAAGGCGAATAAGGAAGCACGGAAGATCATCATTCAAACTATTCAAAGAACAGCGGCTGAACAGGCAATTGAAAACGCGATAACTGTTTTCAACCTTGAAACGGACGAAATCAAGGGCCAGATAATCGGGCGTGAAGGAAGAAACATCCGTGCTATTGAAGCTGCAACGGGTGTTGACCTGATCGTTGACGATACGCCTGAAGCGATTGTGCTTTCGTCGTTTGACCCTCTCAGGCGCGAAATTGCCCGTTTAAGTTTGCAACGTCTTATTTCAGATGGTCGTATTCATCCGGCGCGTATTGAGGAAGTAGTTGAAAAGACACGCAAGCAGTTAGAGGATCAGATAATGGAAATAGGCGAAAGAACTGTCATAGAGTTAGGTATTCACGGCCTTCACAAAGATCTGGTGCGTATTGTAGGTAAAATGCGGTTCAGGTCTTCTTACGGGCAAAACTTACTGATGCACAGCCGCGAGGTTGCTAATTTGTGTGGATTGATGGCAAGCGAACTTGGACTAAATCCCAAGCTGGCTAAACGTGCCGGATTGCTGCATGATATAGGCAAGGTTCCTGATGAGGAAACAGAGTTGAGCCATGCCTTGCTGGGAGCTAAGCTGGCCGAAAAATACGGCGAAAACCCGGCAGTGATAAATGCGATAGGCGCTCACCACGACGAAATGGAAATGCAATACGTTATTTCTCCTGTCATTCAGGCTTGCGATGCCATAAGCGGCGCCCGCCCCGGTGCAAGAAGAGAAATTATGCAGCAATACCTGCAGAGAATAAAAGAACTGGAGACACTTGCACTTACCTACCAGGGCGTTGAAAAAGCGTATGCAATACAGGCCGGCCGCGAATTGAGGGTAATTGTGGAAGCTGATAAAGTGACCGACAATGACAGCGACAAGCTAAGCTTTGAGATCGCACAAAAAATTCAGACAGACATGACTTATCCCGGTCAGATCAAAGTGACCGTTATACGCGAAAAGAGAGCCGTAAACATTGCCCGTTAATAAAAGCGTCGTGTTTCTTATATACTGCGCAATGGTTAGAAGTGAGTAGAATTTTTTTGAACCGAGCTGAATTACTACTATGAATCATTGTTGCGTCGCACTCGTGTACTTTTCATTCTTTATTCGACAAGCTAAAGACTCACTCATATCGCTTAACAACTATAGATTAATTCCAGGTGTTTTTTAGCTCTTCATTCATTTAAATGTATAAGTCACCTCTACTGACAACTTTTATTCGTAATTCTACTTATTCGGTATAGTAAATTAAACACCGCTTTTAAAACAGGCGGGTTTTTAATTTGTATGAATACCTACTTGCAACCAAAAGGCGACCAGATATAGTCTTAGTAGTAATATTTCCAGGTAAACATCCATTACTTCTGAGAAAGGCACAACAAGATATTTAGAACAACCGATTGTTAACCCCTCAAATTTATTGAACACAATTAATTGGTGTATGAAATCATTTGTAGCCTATCCGCTCGGTTTTGAAAAGATGCTTTTTCCTGAAGTTTCCAACAAAAGTTATTCAGGAAAATTAATAGCACATTATGAATTGTATAAAAAAATAACCCATTTGGAAGGAAGTGTTGTAAAATGCGGTATCGCTGCAGAAGAAAGTTTTACACGTTTTGCCATGTTCAGAAACCTGATAGACCCACATGCAAACCAAAAAGTAGTTGCTTTCGAAAGATTTTCAAAAAACCTGTACCTGAATAAAAACGCCGAAGACTGCGGTGAATTGCAATATCAGGTAAAAAGAGCGCCGGTTGATATAGACAATCTTCGGCAGAAACTACTGAAAAAGGGGATAACGGAAGAGATAGAATTTATTCCCGGCCACATTGGCGATTCTATTCCTGAATACCTGATTCAAAATCCCGAGTTAAAAATATCTTATCTCAATATTGATTTTGATGATTACGAATCTACATTCACTACTCTGCAATTTTTCTATCCTCGGTTAGTACAAGGCGGAATTCTTATTTTCGACAATTATTACAAGAACGGGGAAGATTTTGCCGCTATTACAGATTATTTCACACATTCAAACATTAAGATTTATAATTTTTCGGTTAACAAAGGCCCGCATTATATTGTAAGGCAGTAATACCGGATGTTGTAGGTATAAGGCAAAGATAAAACTGGAAAAGGTTGCCATGAAAAGATATGGCACAAGTGAGTGACACAACAAAAGCTGAACAAAGAACTTTCGCCGGTTACCTAAATCTACTAACGATGTTAGAAAAGAACCTGGAAATTTGTTTAAATGAACATTTTCCCCTTACCTTCGCACTCCGCAAAAATATTTTTGATATGAACGCTGTAGCTTTCGTGCATGAGCAGTTAACTGCAAAAAAAGAGGTTCCTAAATTTAAAGCCGGTGACAACGTTACCGTGAATTACAAAATTATTGAAGGTAATAAAGAAAGAATCCAATCTTTTAAGGGTGACGTTATCAAACGCCAGGGCACCGGCGCTACTGCTACCTTCACTGTTCGTAAGATTTCTGATGGAGTTGGTGTAGAAAGATTATTTCCCGTTAACTCTCCTAATATTGAATCTATTGTACTTCACAAAGTGGGTAAAGTCAATCGTGCAAAGCTTTTCTACCTTCGTGAAAGAAGCGGCAAGAGCGCCAGGATTAAAGAGAAAAGATATTAGTTGCTTTTTTGAAAGCAATATTTTAAACGGGAGCTGAAAAAGTTTCCGTTTTTTTTTTACAAACCTTTTGAAATCTTTAAACGTATTTTAAAGTCTTATTACACTAAGATGATAATATACACCTATTTTTGTACTCTAAAATATAAGCAATGTTTACCAACTTATTAATCGGAATGCCCGGAGGAAGCGAATGGATCTTAATTGTTCTTGCCGTACTTGTTCTTTTTGGCGGAAGGAAAATACCTGAATTCATGAGAGGCCTGGGAAGGGGAATTCGTGAATTTAACGATGCCAAAGACAACGTGAAGAAAGAAATAGAAGAAGGAATGAGCGAAAAAGAAGTTAAAAAAGCTACCACAACTCCAACAAGCACGACTATACAACAGCCATAATTGGTTTAGTAAATTAACTTCTTTTGCTAAGTTTTCAGTCTGTTTCACAATATCATACTGCATTAAAGAACGGCCACATCACTTGTGTTGAGGCCGTTCGTCATTATTTAGATAAGATAGCCTCATTATTTCACCTAAATGCCTGGCTGGAAGTGTATGAAGCGGAAGCTTTGCAAAAGGCAGAGATGCTCGACAGGCAAAGGCTAACCGGGTTACCAACAGGAAAGCTTCACGGCGTTGTTGCCGGTCTTAAAGATGTCATTTGTTTTAAAGACCACCCAATTTCTGCTTCATCCCGCATTCTCCAAAATTTTACTTCAGTTTATAATGCTACTGCCACCCAGCGCCTGCTGGATGAAGAAGTTATTATTATCGGCCGGCAAAACTGCGATGAATTTGCAATGGGCAGCAGTAATGAAAATTCGGCCTTTGGCCCCGTTAAAAATGCGATTGATGAAGAAAGGGTTCCCGGCGGTTCTTCTGGTGGATCCGCTGTTGCTGTGCAGGCGGGCATGTGCATGGTAAGCTTGGGAAGCGACACAGGCGGCTCCGTAAGACAGCCTGCAGACTTCTGCGGAATTGTCGGAATGAAACCTTCTTACGGCACTATATCACGTTACGGCCTTATTGCTTATGCATCGTCTTTTGACCAGATCGGCATTTTTGCAAACGATATTGATGATGTTCAGTTGGTTCTTGATGTTATTTCAGGACCCGATGAGTTTGACAGTACTGCAAACCAGGCTCCTCTTGCCGGTCACCAGCTTTGGGGAAATGATAAAAAATACCGGATTTGCTATTTTGCAAATGCTTTAGATCATTCCAGCTTAGACCCGGCGATTTCAACTGCAATAAGAGGGTTTATAGAAAAATTAACATCCGCGGGAAATGAAGTAGAAGCAATTGATTTTGAGTTGCTTGAGTATATTGTGCCCACTTATTATGTTTTGACTACTGCAGAGGCCAGCAGCAATCTTTCGCGCTACGACGGTATCAAATACGGATACCGGAATCCAAACACAAAAAATGACCTTTCAACCATGTACAAGTTTACAAGAGGGGAGGGTTTTGGACCTGAAGTAAAAAGAAGGATTTTGCTGGGAACATTCGTTTTAAGTGCAGGCTATTTTGATGCTTATTTCACTAAAGCTCAAAAAGTTAGAAGGATGCTTACGCAAAAAACAAAAGAAATTTTTGAGAAGTATGATGCCATCATTCTGCCTACTGTTCCAACCCCCGCTTATAAAATTGGAGAGAAGAAAGACCCGGTTGAAATATTCCTTGCTGATATTTATACCGTGTATGCAAATCTTGTAGGCATACCGGCTATTTCACTCCCCTTGTTTAAAAATGCAGAGGGACTGCCCTTTGGCTTGCAGGTTATGACGTCTCAGCATAATGATCTACATTTGCTCTCCCTTTCAAAACTGCTGATGCATTTGCAGTTTGAGCAGGATCGTCCGGCATCCGGCTTTTAGCTACCAACCAAAACCAACCCTGTTTTAAAAACCGATTTATTAACTAAACAATTTAATATTCTGATGAAGAATGTGAAAGTTATCGTTAAGCTGCGTCGGCTTACAAAATCAATAGCGGTGGTTTACTTTATTTTGCTCATGTTTGTAGCAGGCAGCGCTTTTACCGTATCTGCAGATAATGATGGCGAAAAAAAACCCTTAAGAGATAGTTCACAAACGGACAAAAGCGGCTTTAAAAGCCTTTTTTCAGTTTCATACTTTGATCCTGCAAAGCCTTACATCACTCAGTTAAATCCCCACGCGGTATCATTTGTACAGAATTATATTCAGGAAGAGGGCGCTAACCTGCAGAGAATGAAAATATGGGGAAAGCCCTACTTCGACATGTATGATGGCATTTTAAGCCAGTATGGATTGCCAAAGGAGCTAAAATATTTATCTGTAATCGAGTCTTCCCTGATTTCGAACAGTATATCGAGTGCAGGCGCTGTTGGGCCATGGCAAATAATGGCTGACGAAGCTAAAAGGTTTGGTTTAAGAATGGGAAGAAGAGATGAAAGAAAGGACTTTTATAAAAGTACGCATGCAGCCGCTAAAATCTTAAAAGAACTTCATAGCCAGTTCAACGATTGGTTGCTTGTTATTGCCGCTTACAATTGCGGAGCCGGCAGAGTAAGACAGGCGATGAAAAAAAGCGGGAGCAATGACTTTTGGAATTTACAGGCTTACCTGCCCGCGGAAACAAGAGGTCACGTAAAAAGATTTATCGGCACTCACTATATTTTTGAAGGGAATGGCGGATTAACCACAATGACTGCTTCGGAAATCTTAGATTTTGATCAGAACGCTGCACAGGCAAATAAATCTCAGAGTGCAGAAGATGAAGGAAACCGTATAATAGAAGTGACCGGAAAGTACCGTTCTACGATCATTGCAAGAAAACTTGGTATTGATTTACTCGTTTTCAATAGACTCAATCCAAACTTCGACAAAAAGGTAGCAACGGGGCAATCTTACAATATGAGACTGCCGGCTGACAAGATCATTTTGTTCGGTGAGAATAAGAATGCGATCCTGAATGAAAGCATTCAGTTGATGCTTGGGATGTAAAAGGATGCAATACGTTTTATGAGCCGGGCTTTATTGCTACTATTTTACATCGTTGCGTCGCACACTTCCTCTGAAGGTACTTGCTTCGGCAAAAGATGACCGTCATTGCGAGTTAAGAAGTAAAAAAATACGCGACAAAAAGCAAATAGAACCAATAAGACACTAGGACACAAAGCAGCAAAAAGCTTTGTGTAACTTCGTGCCTTTGTGCCTTAGTGGTTCAAAAAAAAGATGCATGAAGATTTATGGTACAAGGGAGTGATTGCTATGATACAACCAAACCTTTTTTGATACTTTTTTCTGTGATGTTTATGCTGTTTTTTTATAGTTATTCACATACTTGACCTGGTTGTTGATTACTGCTACTGCCCTTGCTGCTATTTTACTTCTCACTGCATTGATTACAGATTGTTCATGTTTTCCTTCTTTTACTTTACGCTCATAATAATCCTTAAATTCCGGGTAATGGGTGATAGCAGATATAGCTCCCATGTGCAATAATTTTTTTAAATCTTTATTTGCCATTTTATGTACTTTATCTCGACCCTTTATACTGGTGCCACTGGTGTTGCTAAAGGGTGCTACTCCAGCATACGATGCCAGTTGTTTTCCGGTTATCTTACAAATGAAATTATTGGTACAGCAAATGATATATACCGCTGTTAAATGTCCTATGCCTGGAACAGAACGCAGCAGATCGTAGTTTTTCTTAATAGCTTCATCCTCTTTGATCATTTGCTTTATTTGTTTTTCTACTGTTTTGAACGACTGCTTTATCCCATCCAGAGCTGCTTTGTGTGCTTCTTCAAGGATCTGCTGGGTTTCTTTGCTGTTAGATAGTTTTAGTTCTTTGAGGTACATCTTTATACTGTTTTGCTGTGCAAGCAATCTGCTTCTTGCCGTCATCATATCTTTAAGCTTAATAAAGACAGGATTGAGTACTGGCGTGGCTTTGATGTCATCTGCATTCTTAAAAGCATACGTACAAAGACGTTCGCTGTCTATCTTATCGTTCTTACCACGTGCTATACCAAAGCTATACTTAATGTGAGTGGCATTGCCAATATACAGAGGCAGTCCATGTTTGCTGCAATATTCCCATACCAGCCGGTGATAAACACCTGTGTTTTTTATAACCAACAAACTGTTTTCATCAAAACTTACCTTATGCTTTTTTAGCCATTTGTCCAATAACTTTAGACCATCTGCATTATTCTCAAAACGTTCCCCAATGGTTGGTTGCTTCTGATGGTCTACTACACACATAATAGTAATATCAAACCAAAGCTTTGATACATCCATTCCCAAATAAAATTTCACTTGCTTTTTCATACTTTCGTTTAATTGTTTTACAGAGTTGACTAACCATTTTGCCCCATCGTCTTAGTCCTTAATAATAGGTATAAAAACCTTAATTGCTATATAGACACTAAGGGAAAAAACAGCAGGGGATTTTATCACTCCGTAGGTAGTAAACCTTGACACAAAAGATAATCAGTTCCCTGCTGCTGGTTAGTTTATCCACACAAAGTTGTGAATTGTAAAGAAAAAAGTAGCAAAAAAGAAAGTAGTAGTAATAATAGTAGTATTTGTATTAAATCTTTAATACAAATCTAAAGGACACAACGATGTACCACAAAAAACCAGTGTTCGTCGCCAAAAAACTTTTAAGTTGACGCGTATGCTTTTAATGCTGGAAGTATAATTCATACTAATATATTTCTATTTTCATTTAAACAGGCACAAGTAGGGTGCATTCCAAATTGTCGCGCTCATATAATTTCATAAATTTAGGTAACCAAACTCATATTTATGACCAGAGAAGAATTTTTAGCTATCGCCGATAAACGCTACGATGAACTTCAAGCTCTTAATAAGATTGACAATTTCTATGATTACGAAAAAGACTTTGCCGACATCATCAACGGGTTAGGCAAGGAAGTTTTAGAGAAGAATTTGAGTGATGTACCTGCCAACCGGCGTAAAAAAAAACTACGCTTACCCGGTTTGGGGAAATAAGCATTGCCAATAAGCATCCCTTTAGCCAGGGCAAAAACGGATTTCAAATAAGTCCTTTGATGCAGGAAAACATAGTGTATGTGGGACAGATGGAGTGCTATGAAAATGGGAGCGATGTTCTAAGAAATTATCAGGAGTGGAGGTCGGTGCCACTCAGATTTACAGGCTTACCGATTTCTATGGAAAGGGTATAGAACCTCAAGTAAATGCAGAGCGTACCCTGACCCCATTGAAGCAAGATGAAGCCTTGTATGTAGAGGCAGATGGTTCGATGCTGCTTACCCGGGCAGATGGTTGGAAAGAAGTAAAGGTTGGGCGTATTTTTAAGAGCAGCGACTGTATTCATGCAGGCTCAAAACCAGGTTGGATAAGCAATTCGCAGTATGTTGCTCATTTGGGAAACAGTAAAGACTTTACTGCTATAATGGACGGTATAATTGAATCATATGGAAAGTTGGGCAAACGTTTAATCTTTATATCTGATGGAGCTATTTGGATAAAAAACTGGGTAGAAGATGCATTTCCGGATGCAATTTCAATACTTGATATTACCATGCCTGCGAACATCTGCACCAGTTCAGCAACAGCTTTTTTAAAGACAAGAATATGGAGAAGCAATGGACAGCCCAACAAAAAGAGTTACTGCTGAAAAGTGAAGTGTCAGAGGTCATAAAAAACATTGCAGCAATAGCTCCGCAAAACAAAGAAGCAGATAATTTAACAGCATATTATCAGAGCAATAAAGAGCGCATGGACTATAAAAAATATGTGAAGTTGGGCTGTAGCATTATAGGGTCGGGAGCCATAGAGTCGGCACATCGTACAGTCATACAGGAACGAATGAATTATCTGGTCAAAGATGGAGCGTGAAAGGAGCACAAAATATTCTAAACTTAAGGGTTATCAATAAAAATAACCAGTGGAGCAAGATTATTGAGATATCCAAAACAGGGCTAAAAGCCGCTGCCTAGCGTGCGACAATTTGGAATGCACCCCACAAGTATTAATTTTAAAAAATGGAATACTTCGCTCACCTGCAGAAAGATAAAAAGCTTGCAAAAATTATTACAGAGCCGCTGCCTCCTTTGCAGATGCGGCGCAACATACCGCTGAGGCTTATAGCCAGTATTATGAGCCAGCAACTTAGTACGCAAGTTGCCAAAGTTATCTACAAGCGCTTTCTTGAAATATTTGGTGGCGAAGAGCCCGAACCACAACAGGTTCTTGAAACTCCTTCAGAAACTTTACGTGCAATTGGTCTCTCCAATGCTAAAGTCAGCTATGCCCACAACGTTGCCCGCTTTTGCATTGAACATGACATTACCGATACAAAGCTGATAACACTTACAAATGAAGAAATCATAGAGCTGCTTACGCAAATTAAAGGAATAGGCAGATGGACTGTCGAGATGTTGCTGATGTTTACTTTAGGACGCGAAGATGTTTTTGCGGTAGACGACCTGGGCATACAACAGGCTATGATAAAGGTGTACAAACTACCTGCAGATGATAAGAAACTGCTGAAAGAAAAAATGCTGAAAATCTCTTCTAAATGGAAGCCCTTTCGTACTTATGCATGCATGCATCTGTGGAGTTGGAAGGATACGCCTGAAGTAATTCCTTAACAGTCCTTTCGTGACTTTTGGTGTGGATAATTGATCCTTCGCATCAAAACCAGTAGAATTAATTTTGTATCACTAAAATAAGTGCCACCGGTGGCAGAAGCGTATGAAATATAACCAGGCGACATTAAATAAGATAGAAAAAATTCTCGGTGAAGGTGAATATGTTGTGCGCTACGAAAGAGGCACGTTTCAAAGCGGTTACTGCATTCTGGAAGCTAAAAAGGTAGTTGTGCTAAATAAATTCTTAGACATTGAAGGTCGTATCAATACACTCATCGATTTAATTCCCCGTCTCAATATAAACCTCGACCTGCTCACTCTTGAGTCGCAAAAGCTGTACGATGATATGAAAAAGAATACTGCTCCCCTGGCCATTGATGCAAAAGATGGCATGATTAATATGGAGACTTCTTTACCTACAGATTAGCCAATGAAAGCAAAAAAAACTACAGTTGACGCATCTTCAGCTCAAACTGCATCGCCTGCAAAAGGCACAATTTCACCTTTCCCTGCTGACATAAAACCCATGCTTGCAACCCTTGTTGACCAGCCTGTTGAAGAAGATGGCTGGATGTACGAGGTAAAGTGGGATGGTTACCGTGCAATTGGTTATGTACATGCCGGAACAGTCGAAATAAGGTCGAGAAACAATAAGTCTTTTAATGAGAAATTCTATCCTGTTTACAATGCATTGCAAACGTGGGGGAAGGATATTGTAGTGGATGGTGAAATTGTTGTTTTAAATAATAAAGGCGTTCCTGATTTTGGGGGATTACAAAACTGGCGCAGTGAAGCGGATGGTCAGCTTGCATATTACCTGTTTGACATTCTTTGGTTTGATGGAAAGGATTTAATGAATGTTCCATTGAAAGAAAGACGTGAAATGCTACGGTCGGTTATACCAGCAGAGGGCATGATTAAACTCAGTGAAAACTTTGAAGCAACAGGCAATGAATTTTTTGCTTTGGCAGAAAAAATGGGACTGGAAGGTATTATGGCAAAAAAAGCAGATAGTCTTTACTTTCCTGATGCACGGTCAAAAGACTGGCTGAAAATAAAAACAGAAAAACACCAGGAACTGATTATAGGTGGATTCACAAAAAACGAGGGAACCCCGAAACCTTTCAGCGCTTTGTTATTAGGCTGGTTTAGCGATGAAGAATTTCATCACGTAACCCCTGTCGGAACCGGATTTACGGTTAAGCAGCAAAAGGAAATATTGGAAAAATTGAAACCCTTGGAGACATCCAATTGTCCCTTTATACATGTTCCTGCTTATAACAAACCTTCCCGGTTTAGACCTAACCCGCCAAAGGCTGAAGTAACCTGGATAAGACCTGAAATGGTTTGCGAGGTCAGTTATCGCGAAATGACAAAAGACGGTTCAATCCGTCATCCTTCATTCAGAGGACTTCGGGAAGATAAAAATGCAAAGGACGTGGTAAGAGAAATGCCGGTAGCCATCACAGAAATAGTGAATGAAGAAAATAATTTAGTTAAGAAAAAAGTACTTGCAACACCAGTTGAACAGGAAAGGAAAACATTATTGAATCCAACCGAAGAATCACAGGTAAAGAATATTGGCGGCCATGATATGAAGTTTACCAATCTAAGTAAAATTTACTGGCCTGATGACAATGTGACCAAGCGGGACATGCTCAATTATTATTACCAGGTTGCGCCTTACATGCTTCCCTATGTTAAAGACAGGCCCCAGACATTAAACAGGTTTCCGCATGGCATTAAAGGCGAAACTTTTTACCAGAAAGATGTAAAAGGCAAAGCGCCTGAATGGATAAAAACCTTCCCTTATCACAGCTATACCGATGGAAAGGATAAGGAGTTTTTGGTTTGTACCGATGAAGCAAGTCTACTGTACATTGCCTCGTTAGGCTGTATCGAAATAAATCCCTGGAGCAGCAGAACAGAAAAGCCAGATAATCCTGACTGGTGTATCATAGATCTTGACCCCGACAAAAATACTTTTGAGCAGGTGATGGAAGCTGCCTGTGTAACCAAACAAATTCTGGATGCCATTGAGATTACCGCTTTCCCAAAAACTTCCGGTTCAACAGGGCTGCATATTTATATTCCTTTTGGCGCAAAATACAGCTACGAAGATTCTAAGGAGTTTGGGCGAAAACTGGCAAAACTCATTCATGGCCAATTGCCCGACTTTACCAGCATAGAACGAAAGATAACTGACCGGAGAGGTAAAATGTATATTGACTTTTTACAAAATCGTCCGCAAGCAACTGTTGCCGGGCCTTATTCGCTTCGTCCAAAGCCCGGTGCAACCGTATCTATGCCGCTTCATTGGGATGAGATTAAAGTCGGGCTAACCATAAAAAGCTTTACCATTTTCAACGCAGTAGACAGGATAAAAGAGCAGGGAGATATTTTTACCGGTGTACTCGGCGAAGGCATTGATCTGGAAAAAGCGTTGGGTAAGCTGGAAAATGTATTTGGAGGAGGATGAACAATGTGGTAATGTGCTAATTTGATGATGTGCTAATGTGCTGATGTGCTAATGCAATACAAATGTGTTCGGCACATGATAATAAAAGGATTGTTTCACATGCTATGATCATCGTCTTTACATGAGAATTTGAATAGTATTAACAACAGGCTCATCAAAAAGAAATTTACTTTTATAAGCCTAAAACCGGCTTATGAAAACAATCCTGCTTTTAGTTGGTGCATGCCTTTTCACTCTTTCCTGCAATAAGCAAACAGTTTCTCCTGTCACTCCGCCAAAGACAACTCCGGGTTTCGATTCAGCAGCGTTATTTAATATGACTCCCGAAGGAAATTATCCTTCAGCAATCACTGTTTTTGTCAATCATGCTGCTATGCCCGTTACAGCTATAAAGTTTAACCGCAGCACCGGCTCGTTTAATTTTTCGGCTCAAAATAAACTGCAGAAAGTAGATGTAAATTGCTTTTGGTTCTACCAGCAGAGCCGGTGGAGTTTTCAATACAGCGATTCAATTAATTATTCTGTACGTCCCGATACATTGTCTGACTGGTACACAAGACGCGCCATAACCTGGGGCGATGTATACTTCGATTGTTGTGATGCCCCGCTTACTGATAGTCTTGTCGAGGGAGGATATTCAGCCAACTTCGGCACTGCCAAAGACAGTTTGATCATAGACGGAAGATTTCACCTGGTGTTTTAGAAAAGGAGTAGAGATTTTATTGGCCAAAGCCAATTGCTGCTATTAAGCTTTTGTTGCGTCACTCTCTTGTACCTACCGTGTGGACACATCTTTATTTGGTTATTTTA
>CAXUMK010000110.1:0-2144 GCA_964251885.1 uncultured Segetibacter sp.
TGCCAGTGCTGCCGTGTCATAAATTCCTTTTTCGTAACTTCCCTGTATGCGGTTTTTGTTGTCTTTAACCATGTATTTGATACCTCTCTGCCCCATCAGCACTTTTTCGTAGGATTTCTCCAAACCGCTGCGCCCCACCAAATCTCCCATTTGATAGAAAAAGCCTGATTTTCTTATAATTGCGGTATCTACTTCGGCCACATATCCTAAAATCTGGGCGGCTGCTTTGTAAGGATACGAACGTCCCGGTCTTTCAGACAAATCAAAACCGGGAAACTTATACATGTTCTCGTCTAACTGCGCCTGCAGTTGTGCCGATACATAAGCTTCGAAAACGCTTGGTCTGTAGCGTCCGTTTTTAATGATGGAGGTTACCATTCGCTTATTAAACTCGGCGGTATCAATTTGCAAAAGACGGCAAAGTGCCAGTGTATCCATTCCTTTAACCTGGAAGGGAGTAACTACTAAATCGAAACGGGCAATGTTATCAAGAATGGCTTTTCTTTTACGGTCATAGATGATGCCGCGGCTGGGATAGGCTATTTTTCTGGTGATAGCATTGTCTTCGGCAAGTTTAGCATACTTGCTCGAAATGATCTGCAGGTTAAATAGCTGACCTGCAATAACAAGAAAAACAACAACAAAAATTAATTGAATAACCCGTTTACGGGATTGATTGAATTCCGGCATATTGCCACTTGGTTTTACTACCCTTAAATACTTTATTGGTGCAAATTTGCATTTTGTTTCGCAAATGTCTATTAATAAAATATTAGAAATGGAATACTGGTTTGTCAAGGCATACAAGTAATCCTTTGGCTTGCCGAATAATGAATAAAAAGTACACGAGTGCGACGCAACGGTCGACTTATAGTAGTAATTCGGCCCGGTTCAAAAAATTCTACTCACCTTTTATCCCTTGCACTGCAATGTCATTAATTAAGGTTTTTTTGGGGACAACCATTTATTCTTTCTTCTGCTTCGGTTGTGTCACTCCCTTGTACGACATCTTTTCATAGCAGCTCATACACCTTGCATTGTGTTTAATTTTCCTGTTTCGTCAGCATATCTTTTTTAAAATCTTCCCAAAAACCGTCAAACGACTCGTCGTGGTCTTCTGTCCATTTAGCCAGTCTTGATTTCATTTTTGCATTGCGCTCAGCTTTACTCGAAGCAAAAAAATCTTCTATAAAAGTGATGTCGTTTTGCTGTGCAAGCCGGTTATACAGTTCTTTAAGTTCTCTTTCCTTTAACTGGTTGCTTTCGGCGACTTCCTTTTCCATCTCTTCGGTCAGCTTCACCTTTTCATCATAAGTGCCAGCCGGCAATAAAGTTTTAGCTAAAACAGGCATCAGTTCTATCAGCATTAAAATAATGACTATGAGAATGTATCGCCATTTCAATGCAGAATTATTCTTAACCAGGTTATTCAATGCTTCGATACGGGTTAGAAAACCATTGTTTAGCAGGCCGGAAAAAGCATCGTTTTCTGTTTTGATACTTCCGTTTACGGCTAAGAGATTACTGTCTATGGATGAAATACGAGGTTGAAGATTGGAAGCAAGCTGCCGGTACTGGCTGTCAACTCTTTCATACTCAGCTTTCTTAGCCCGTGCGATGTTTTGAATGCCGATTTTGCCTGTTCCGCCGGTTCCATCAATTTCTGCTATAAACTGCTGCCGCGAGTTAGTCACTTCATTGTATTTATTAGAAAGCTGACTTTGCAGTTGATTTCTTTCTGCAGTCAATGCCTGTTTTTGCGGATTGAAAAGCGAGTCCAGCTCCTGCTGTTTGACCCGTTTTCTTACTTCATTATCCAGTGAAGCCTGTAGTCTGATTTCTTTGTCGAACATAAAAAGAATGGCAGGCTGAGCCATAAAAGTGCCGAGAGTAATTGCAAGAATGCTTCGCAGCAGCAACGGTGCGATCTTGTTTTTGTTAAACTTGTTCATGCCCTTTATCAAAGCCCGGTCAATGGTGAGAATGATAAAACCCATAAAAAATCCGAGCAAAACGGAAGCGATCCAGTTGCTGGTGATGGTGCTCCAGAAGTAAGTCCAGGCAAGGGTTGCAAAACTCCAGGTAGCTAAAACCGTTGTACCGATAATTTTGTACCTGTTTCTGTCAACTACGCATTGTGCCAG
>CAXUMK010000110.1:2154-5791 GCA_964251885.1 uncultured Segetibacter sp.
TTCCTTTTCTGCTGTGCTCAACCACCACAAAAATTCCTCCCACCGGTTAGGGATGTACTGTTCCCTTTGAGAAAGGGAAGAAATGCTTTTACTCATTCTGATAAATTAAAAAGTAAATAATAACTGTGGTTGAAGATGAGATGAGCTTTAAAAAGCATTATAAAGTAAATTATACACATTTGTATAGGATAAAATCGAAGCTAAAGCCTTTTATCTATACTTTAACTTGTTGCAGGTTATGGGCAGTCTACCTAATGTGCAAATCATTACCTTTGCCGCTCAATTTTTTATTAATTATATGAAGACTGACAATAATACGGTCATTGGTTTTGTGTTGATTGGAATTATTTTTATTGGTTATTTCTGGTTTACAAGCCGTCAGCAGCAAGCTGCTTTATTAATACAAAAACGTCAGGAAGATTCTATTGCACGGGTAAAGGCATTAACCGCTCCTCAACTTGACCCTGCCGTCGCCCGGTTAGATTCTATAAAAAGAGATTCACTGAATAACCTTGCTGCTGCAGGTAATTTTCAAAATGCTGCAAACGGAACCGAACAATTATCAGTTATTGACAATGGTCTTATAAAAATTACTTTCACAAACAAAGGCGCTCAACCTAAATTTATTGAACTTAAAAAATATAAATCGTATGACAGTTCCAATGCAATAATGGGTGGTACTTCATTCGATAACATCTCATACACCATCAATACTTCTGCAAATCAGTCTGCCCCCACCAGCAGTCTTTATTTCAATCCGGCAACAGTCACTAAACAACCTGACGGAAGCCAGGTGGTAAGCTACACTCTTTCATCTGCCGATGGGCAAAGCATAACGCACCAGTTTATTATAAAGCCGAATAATTACATGATCGACTGGAACATTATCATGAATGGAGCCAACAGGTTGCTGACCGGAAATTCTTTAAACTTTAACTGGCAGGTAGAAGCCAGGAAAAAGCAAAACGATATTATTTATGAAAGAAGGCAGTCGAGGCTTTGTTATGTAGAAGAAAACAGTTATGATTATAATGCAGCCGCTACCGGTACAGCTAAAACTTTCGAAAAACCGGTTAACTGGATTTCGCTAAAACAACAATTCTTTAATTCTACTTTAATAGCAAAAAATAATTTCAGCGGTGGAGAAATGACGGTTACCGCACCTGCAGATACAAGCGTAGCAGTAGGAAAAGCCATAGCAAATATGAAGATGCAATTACCTGCTTCAGCTTCGGCAACCATCCCAATGGCTTTGTATTATGGTCCTAATGATTTTAATGTTCTCAAAAGTTATAATTTGAAAATGGAGAGCATTGTAGATTTGGGCTCTGGCATTTTCTCTTTTGTTAAATACATAAACCGGTACATCATCATACCGGTATTCAATTTCTTTGCAGGTTTTATTCATAATTACGGGTGGGTTATCGCTTTACTTACCATTTTTATCAGACTGGTTACTTCTCCGCTTACTTACACCAGTTATTTAAGCGGGGCAAAAATGAAAGTGTTGCGCCCTGAGTTAGATACTATAAAAAAGAAGCTGGGCGACGACCAGCAGGCTTTTGCTATGCAGCAAATGAAGTTGTTTAGGGAAGCCGGGGTTAATCCTTTGGGAGGTTGTATTCCGGCGGTGTTGCAGATACCGATCTTTTTTGCCTTATACAGCTTTTTCAATTCAGAGATTGCGCTTCGGGGGCAAAGTTTCTTATGGGCCAAAGATCTTTCTTCTTATGATGTAATTGCAAGATTACCTTTTAATGTTCCATTTGGTTTTGGCGACCATATCAGTCTTTTTACCATAACTGCCGTTACGACCAGCTTTCTGATTTCGATTTATAATATGAGCATGACGCCAGACCAGGGAAACCCGGTGATGAAATACATGCCCTATTTCTTTCCTTTTATACTGCTCTTTATATTCAACCAGTTACCATCGGCCCTGACCTGGTATTACACTGTTTCAAACCTGATCACGCTGATATTGCAGTTTGTAATACAGAATTATATTATAGACCACGATAAGATTTTGGCTAAAATGGAAGAGACAAGAAAAAAGCCGAAAACGAAATCCAAATGGCAGGAGCGCTATTCACAAATGATGGAATCGCAGCAAAAGGTGCAGCAACTGAAGCAAAAGACAATTGCTAACAACAACAATAAAAAATAAAGCTGTATAACCGTTCTAATTTTATGCGGCAATTCATACTTTTTGCTTTCCAACCCTTTTTAGTGTAGATTTTTTATTGTTGCGATAAAATGAATATGAAAAAATTTTTACCTCTCTTTTTATTTGTTTCGTTTATCTTTTTACAGGCGTCCGCGCAGGAAGCAAAAATTATTTCTGAATGCACTGTTTACTTTAATGTGGCAGTAGAAGATTCAAAAGCAGACCCCAAAGTAGTAAAGGCAATGGCCGGTTCCAACAGGATATTGTACATTAAAGGATCAAAAAGAAGAAGTGATTTTGAAACGCCTAATTTTAAACAGATAGTAGTTTATGACTCAAAATCAGACAGTGTAATCATTTTAAGAGAATTAGGAAATATAAAATACATTTCTTTTTTAACGCAGAATTTGATAAAAGAAAAAAATAAAAAATATGAAGGAATAAAGTTTACGAAAACAGATGAAAAGAAAACGATTTTAGGTTATGAATGTATAAAAGTAATTGCGAACCTTACAAATGGTTCGGCTTATGATGTATATTATGCGCCTGCAATTATACCGGCTAATACTGAGTATGAGTTTAAAGATATTCCAGGTTTTGTATTAGAGTATGAAGAACAGTCAGAAAGCGGGAAGACGAAAATTAAATATTCTGCTTCTAAAATAACTTTGGTACCTGTACCAGAAGCAAAATTCGATATACCAAAGAGTGGTTATCGGGTTCTGTAAGTAAATAAAATTAACGAAAAGCTGGAGGTGCAGGAGTTTTAAACTTAGGAACGCTTACTTTATGTGTATAAGGGTAGATGTAAGTTGTATTACCTTTTTCAAAACGCATCATTGAATTAAAAGTAACATCTCCGTTAAGTTCTTTTTTCTGGCTTAATAACTGTATCCCTTTATATTCAAAACCTGAACGTAATGAGAAAAGAGAAGAAGATCTGTAAAAGTTTTTATTGAAATTCTTTAAAGAGTAATTATTCTTTTTTTTGTCAGATTTACCTGTAAATGATCCCAAAGCTATTTGAGTAGCTCCTACTAATAGAAGAGCTATCATCATTTTTTTGAACTGGATATGACTGAAGTTTTTCATTTAAGACACAAATTTATTACTTATTCTTCATTATTTAACAACTTTTTATTGTATTTATTTTAGACGAGACAAAATAAAAAAAGTTACAAAAGAAATTTGTTTTTTTTCTTAGGTAGCTTAACTTTCAATTAATAAGACAAAAATGGGCGAAAATTCATACCGGGAAGATAAGGAAGGAATGCGTGAATTGCTTAGGCAGTATGAGAATTTAAGAACGGGCCGGCAGCATTCATTTTTAGAAGAAGAAGCTTTCGAGCGCATCATTGACCACTTCGACGAAAAGGATGATCTTGTAAAAGCAATGGAAGCTGCCGACCTTGGCATTGAGCAGTTTCCTTATTCATCAGTTTTAATGATTAAAAAAGCAGATCTTCTGCT
>CAXUMK010000110.1:5801-7048 GCA_964251885.1 uncultured Segetibacter sp.
GGGATGCGCTGGAAATTTTAGAAAAAGCAGAGCTTTTTGACAGCAATGATATCAACTTATTTATTCTAAAGACTGATGCTTACCTGGCATTGGACCAGCAAAGTAAAGCGGTAGAACTGTTAGAGGCAGCATTGCTGCAGTTTGATGGAGATGAGAGAATCGAGCTTCTTTTCGAATTGGCTGATGTATATGATGACTATGAAGAGTTTGACAAAGTTTTTGACTGCCTTAAACTTATTCTTGAAGAGGAACCTACCAACGAAGAAGCTTTGTACAAGATTTGCTTCTGGACTGACTTTACCGGCAGAAACGATGAAAGCATCAGGCTACACCTGCAGATAATAGAAGACTTTCCTTACAGTGAGTTGGCGTGGTTTAATCTTGGCGCGGCTTACCAGGGTTTAAAATTGTATGAAAAAGCAATTGACGCCTATTTGTATGCGGTAACCATTGATGAGAAGTTTGACTATGCATACCGAAACATGGGTGATGCATACTTGCGTTTAAGAAAATTTAAAGAGGCGATTGAAGTGCTTGAAAAAGTGCTTGAATTGAGCCGCCCTGAAGATGTGATATACGAAGCGATAGGTCATTGTTATCATAAAATTGGCAATTTTGCGCAGGCAAGGTTTCATTACAGAAAAGCATCTCACTTAAATCCTGATGATAGCAAGCTGTACTATAAGATGGCTCTTACCTATATAAATGAGGAACAATGGGAAAGTGCTGTAAAGCAATTAGACAGCGCTATGCGTATTCATCGTTCTTTGCCAGAGTATAACCTGGCTATGGGGGAGTGCAAAATGCAGCTTCGTCTTTTTAAAGAGGCTATACAATTTTTTGGAAATGTCGTAAGATCGCGGCCAAAAAGTGTAGCTGGCTGGGAAGCTTTAATACGTTGCCTGTTTAAAGCTGAATTTTATGAAGAGGCGATGGACCAATGTGCAGCCGCGATTAAAATAACCGAAGGGAAAGTCTTATTTATATATTATCACAGTGCCTGTTTATTTGCTTTGAAAAAAACGAAGCAGGCTGTTATGCAATTAGAAAATGCCATGAGCCAATCTCCAAGGCAGGTTAAGAAACTAATAGATTTGTACCCGGCTATTTTACAAAATCAGCAGGTAGTTGATTTGATAGCACGTTATAAGAAAGGAAAAACCCATAGATAACTACAAAAACTCCTAAGTCTAGTATCGTTACAAATAAGCCGTATAAGAATGTGTAATACATTTTTTGAGCCAGGC
>CAXUMK010000110.1:7058-15536 GCA_964251885.1 uncultured Segetibacter sp.
ATTGCTACTATTTTACATCGTTGCGTCGCACTCGTGTACTTTTTATTCTATATTCAACAATGCACTACTTGTCCCGTTAGCGGGAAACTTATAGGCGGGAAGTATAACAATTCCGGCATTTAGCCTCATCTTGCAAATTGAATGGCATTACATACTTTTGCCGCTCTTAAAGAAGTTTTAAGACGAAAATCCTGCATTAAAATAATTTTATGGCAACAACATCAGACATTACCCGGGGTATGATTCTAAAACTTGACGGCAGTCTTTACACGGTAGTGGAATTTGGACAAAATAAAACAGCACGTGCGGCTGCAAAATTCTGGGCAAAGCTAAAGGGACTTGACAATAACAGAAGCATCGAACATACATGGAACAGCGGCGATACTGTCTTTCCGGTAAGAGTAGAAAAGAAGCCATACCAGTTTTTATATAAAGATGAAAGCGGTTATAACTTTATGGATAACGAGACTTTTGAGCAACTTTCACTTGCAGAAACAATGATTGATGCGCCTCAGTTTTTAAAAGACGGGCAGGAAGTCGCGGTATTAATCAATACAGAAACAGACCTGCCGATGAGCGTTGAACTTCCTGATAAAATTGTTATGCTTGTAACATACAGCGAGCCGGGTGTAAAAGGCGATACTGCTACACGTACATTAAAACCTGCAACTGTTGAAAGCGGTGCAACAGTAATGGTACCATTGTTCGTAAATGAAGGCGAATTGATTCGTATAAATACAAAGAGTGGTGAATATGTAGAAAGAGTGAAAGAATAAGCAATCACAAAAAGACTAAACGTATACTGTTAAGCGATACAAGCGACTCTATAGCTTGCCGAATAATGAATAAAAAGCACAAGAGTGCGACGCAACGGCTGACTCATAGTAGTAACCCAGCCCGGTTCAAAAAATCAACTGATAACTTACTATTGACTATTTTGACCATTGACTATTTTGACTATTTGACTATTGACTATTGACTATTGACTACTTACTCTCTTTATACCACTCATCCAAAAAAATACAATTGCTGTAACTTATACATTTCTCTTTCGTTTTACTGCAAATACATCTTTTTTAAAAACTAAACTTTCTTATTATGAAACAAGTACTTTTTGTATTATTTGCTTTTATCGCCTCTGGCTCTTTTGCCCAGTGGGAAAAAATAAACGGGGATGGAAATGTAAAAAAAGAAACCCGGCAGGTAAGCAGCTTTACCGGTATATCTGTATCAGGAAATGTAAACGTTGAGGTTTCTTATAACGATTCAAAAACCATAACTGTAGAGGCTGATGAAAACATTTTACCCTTTATTGAAACTGTAGTAGAAAACGGGAACCTTTTAGTAAGGACAAAAGACAAAATAGGGATCAGAAGCAAAAATAAACTGATAGTGCATGCTTCTTTAACAACGCTTACAATGCTGAGAGTTTCGGGCAGCGGTAACATTACGGGCAGCGGAGATTTTAGCAACGACAGAAAAACGGACATCAGTGTATCTGGCTCCGGTGACATTAATGTGGGAATGAATTCTTTTAATGAAACTAAAATAAATGTTTCGGGCAGTGGCAATGTAA
Organism: uncultured Segetibacter sp.; assembly: GCA_964251885.1. Lineage (GTDB taxonomy): Bacteria > Bacteroidota > Bacteroidia > Chitinophagales > Chitinophagaceae > Segetibacter. The sequence continues at coordinate 8,635 of CAXUMK010000110.1, forward strand.
CGCTGAGAGGAAAAAGCACCAACAATATAGAGGCGACTATTAGCGGCAGCGGCAACATCGACTGTGCTGATGTAAGCTGCAACGATGTGTTTGCGCATGTTAGCGGCAGCGGCAATATAAAAGTATACGCCAACAAAAGCATTGACGCTAAAGTAAGTGGAAGCGGCAATATTTATTACAAAGGCTCAGCGACCAATATCAGTTTGAAATCCTCTGGCAGCGGAAAGATTATCAAAGCATAACTCATAACATCTGTATTTTAAAATCCCCTGCAAAAATTTTTGCAGGGGATTTTAATTTTTAGGAGATATTCCCTTTCACACTTTTGCCATTGCGCCAAGCCACGCCATCATTTGAATTCCATTTGTAATGGCTTTTTCATCAATATCAAATTTGGGTGTGTGAACGTTATGAATGATGCCCTTTTGCTCGTTTCTAACGCCAAGACGGTAAAAGCAGCCCGGTACAACATGCGTATAATATCCAAAGTCTTCGGCGCCCATTCTCAGTTCGGTCTCCTCAACATTTTCTTTGCCCCAATAGTCGATTGCGAGGTTCCAGCCGGTTTCAGTAAGTGACGGATCGTTGTCAACAAAAGGGTAACCCACATCTATCAAAATATCCGCTTCGGCGCCCATTGCGCTTACCAGGCCTTCGGTTTGTTTTTTTATAAGTTCGTGCGCTTTATATCTCCACTCTTCATTCATAGCCCTGAATGTACCTTTTAGCTTTACTTCGCTCGGTATTACATTGGTAGTGTGGCCGCCTTGTATCGAGCAGATGGATAAGACCGATGGCGAGGTAGGATTGTTATTCCTGCTAATAATCTGCTGTAAACTTACAATAAGCTGCGATGCGATCAGGATAGTATCGGCGGTGAGATGAGGAGCAGCAGCATGACCGCCTTTGCTTTTTATGCTGATGAAAATTTCATCAGCGCTGGCCATCACCCTGCCTTTGCGAAAACTAAACTTTCCTAACGCCAAACCCGGATGAACGTGCAACCCGAATATTCCCTGTGGGCGTGGATTTTCTAAAGCGCCTTCTTTGATCATAAAGCTTGCTCCACCGGGGTTTCTTTCTTCGCCCGGTTGAAAAATAAGCTTCACAGTTCCTTCCCATTCATCTTTTAATTCATTTAAAACTTTAGCCGCACCAAGCAAACAGGTCGTGTGAACATCGTGACCGCATGCATGCATCACGCCTTCATTTACCGACTTATACCCGACCTGGTTTTCTTCGTCGATGGGAAGTGCATCCATATCGGCGCGCAAAGCTATCACGCGGTTTAATGGATTTCGTCCCTCTATCAAAGCCACTATTCCCGTTGTTGCTTTTACTTCAAACGGAATGTTGCATTCTGCCAGTTTCTGCTGTACAAATTTTGAAGTTTCGAACTCCTCGTAGCTCAACTCAGGATGTGAATGAAGGTGATGGCGAACCTCAATAAATTCCTGTTCATATTTTTGAGCGAGTGATTGTATTTTCTCCCTTAACATGGCTCAAAGGTACTCTACATCTTTTATTTATCCGAGGTCTCCACTTCACCTGCAGGAGGCGTATAGTCGATCATATCAGGCACGATATAAACGCCTTTGTTGGGATATAAAACAGATATGCTCTTGCGTAGCTGGAACGCATCTTTCTGCGTAAGAAAATTTCCAATCCTTACCCTGAAATTCGGAGACTGATAAAGCAGGTAGCACTTTTCATTTGGGAAACGGCTGAGCAATTCCGCTTTCACTGCATTTGCTTCATCGCGGTTTTGGGTGTTGGCAGCCTGCACACGAAAACCAGTGGTACGTCTTGGACCTGTATTAGCAGCATGTTTGTTTATTTCTGACTGCATAGCCGCCATTTCATCAAAGCGCGGATCTTTATGAACAATCACGGTTGTGACCGAGTCTTTGTGATAACCCACCACCTGTGCTGTTGCAGCAGCAACAATAAAAAGAGAACTAAAAAGCAATGTAAATTTCATTTTACAAAATTAATAAGTTGATTGAACATCTGCCTGTTGATTTACAATAGCCACACTGGCGCTGCATCCCAGCCTGGTTGCGCCGGCATCTATTAATTCTTTTGCAAACTGATATGTTCTTATTCCGCCCGAAGCTTTTATCTGCACGTTTGCAGGCAGGTTTTCACGCATTGTTTTTACGGCTTCTATGGTAGCGCCTACTTCGGCATAACCGGTGGATGTTTTTAAATAATCAATGCCTGCAGCTCCATACAGATGGCAACATTTTACAAGTTCACCGGGAGTTAACACGCCGCTTTCAACAATGATTTTAATGGTATTTCCCTTGCTTTTTATCACCGGCATAATGTGATTGATTTCATTGGAAATATATTGCCAGTCATTGTTTTTTATGGCTAAAATGTTCGCTACAACATCCAGTTCGTCTGCCCCGTCGACCATTGCCAGCACTATTTCTGCCAGCTTAGCTTCTACAGCCGAATAGCCAAATGGAAAGCCGATAACCGTGGATACTTTCACATTCGTTCCCTGCAAAAGTTCTTTGCATTTTTTTACAAAAGGCGGAGGAATACAAACCGCAGCAAATTGGTATTCTTCCGCCTCAGAACAAACTTTTTCAATGTCTGAAATAAGGGCTGTTGGTTTAAGGATCGTGTGGTCTATGTATTGGTTAATCTTCATTCAAAGTCTTCTGGTTTTAATTTTTTTTGTAGCAAACATTTGTTCTTTATTAAGCTCCGGTTGTGTCACTCACTTGTACTGTATATCTATGTTTCATCTTGATCAAATACAAAAATTCCATCCTGATAAAATGCAGAGAATCTTTAGCTATAGTTGTCAAGGGATATGAGCGACTTTTGCCTTGTCGAATAAAGAATGAAAAGTAGAAGAGTGGGACGCAACAATGCAAAATAGCAGTAATTCAGCCCGTCCCCAAAAAAATTCTACTCACTTTTTTAATTCTTGCGAAGTACTAATCTTCATTCTCAAAACATCTGCGTTCTAATAAATAAAGCAAATTTAAGGTTGTGTTTTAAATCCATCTTCCAATTTATTTCCCCTCATTTTTATTTCTTTTCTGTAAGGGAAACAAACCGGTAAAGGTGCATTGATACTGTTATGAGAAGAGTCGGGTATATACAACCTGATACTGCCATTGAGCATTACATATTTAAAACTGCTTAGATCATTATTTTCAAAGTATTCGGGGCTGCGCAGAGGACGGTAAAAATATTGAGACAACATATATGGCCGCAGCCTGGTAACGGCATGGTAAGTGTGATATAGGCATATCATGCAAACTGCGGTTGCCATTGAAACTTTTAAAAAACTTCTTTCGGTAAAAGTAAAGTTGTCAGAAACCGAAAACAGCGGAAACAATAAAGCAGGAAGCAGGTAATGATAGCCAAAGCGAATGTCAGGGGAAGTGATCATCCAAAACCACACTCCGGTATAACTAATTATCCAGGGAATGAAATATTGGCGGGTTCTTGCTATTTTAATAAGAAGTAATACAGGCGAAACCAATCCTGCAATGGTGAGCAGGCAATTGAAGTGGTCGTCTTTCCAAAAATTAACCAGCCATTTTGGAAACCATGAGAAGATGCTTAAGGTGTCAACATACCTCCAGTCTTCGCTAACCATCCTGGGGGCATGTGCAATATGAAGCCGTTCTCCAATCGCTATGTCTACCGGCACTTTCCAGTCGAAGGTGAAGATATTGATTGCAGGATAAGGAAAAATTAAATAGCCTGACAAAATGATATTTCGAATAAGCCAGGGTAAAACAATTAATAAAACAACCGGCAAAAGCTTCAGGTAAAGAAGAAATATAGTCTTATCTTTTTTGCTGATTATAAAAGGAACGAAAGCAACCAACAAAAGCGGCAGCGTGCTTAATTTGACAATGACAGAGAAGAAAGAAAGTAAGAGTAATAAACTCCATTCTTTTAAATCCCAATTATCAGGTTGCGCTTCTAACAATCGAAAAAGAATGTAGAAGACAATCATACTGGATAATGCATCTGCAGACGGAGAGGCAAGATTGATAGGAAACTGACGAAGGAAAACGATCAGCATGCACCATATCAAAAACTTTCTTACGTCACTATAGCCATAGCTCTTCTTCAGCATCCACAAAAAGAAAGAAATGATAAGCACTGAATTTACCGGGTAAACAGACTGATGAAATACATCTGTAAATGAGAAGGCTGCACTTAAAACAAAAAACGAAGAATTGTAACCGTATTGCGGAAAAAGATTAGCAAGACCTGGAACCGCTTTAAACTTTTCGATCCATAAAATTGAAAGAAAATGGTAACCACTGCTGTCTGCGTTGTAAGGAGGAACGAGGGTAAATAAAATAAGAACAACGAGAAATAAAGAAGTTATCACCCAGTTTTGTTTGGCGAATAAAAGAGCAAGATTTGATTTTGCGCTATCTCGAAATTCCCTAATGAAAGAAGTTTTGAGAGCTATAACAACAGAAGCAATAAAAACAGGAATTAAAAGAAGGTAATTGGTTGGAAGAAATATGGAAAGGACGTTTAAATAAACGGTGAGGGCGGCTGTGCCGGTTAATAATGACTGTAAAAGATGAAACTGAAAATTGTCCTTACCAATCATCTTTTTGCTGACCCAACCTATCGAGGTCGAAATAAACAGAAAAAGCAAGGCAAGGCTGAAAAGAAGGATCATCCTATTGATTTTAATGAATTTTCTTTTTCTGCTGCTAATTTTGTTTTGATTCGTTCAAGTGATCTCTCTGCAACTGCGAAATCAGGATGATTATATTTTCGCATATTTTCAACTGCCACTTCAAAATACTCTTTTGCTTTATTTGTTAAACCTTGTTCCTCATATACTCTTCCTATTTGGTGATAGGTACTTCCTAATGCATATTCATTCCCCGTTTTTTCCCTCCATTCAATTGCTTTTTGATAATTCGTTAATGCTTTCTCCCAATGACGTTGTTCCTCATATACCCTTCCTATCTGGTGATAAGTACCTCCTAATTCATATTCATTTCCTGTTTTTTCCTTCCATTCAATTGCTTTTTTATGATTCGTTAAGGCTTTTTCCCAAGTACGTTGGTGCTGATATACAATTGCTATCTGGTGATACGTATCTCCTAATTCATATTCATTTCCTGCTTTTTCCTTCCATTCAATTGCTTTTTGATAATTCGTTAATGCTTCCTCCCAGCGATGCTGTTCCTCATATATCCTTCCCATCTGGTGATAACTCCTTCCTAATTCATATTCATTTCCTGTTTTTTCATACCAATCAACTGCTTTTTGGCAATTTGTCAAGGCTTTTTCCCAAGTATGTTGGTGCTGATATACAATTGCTATCTGATGGTAAGTAACTCCTAATTCATATTCATTTCTTGTTTTTTCCTTCCATTCAATTGCTTTTTTATAATTCGTTAATGCTTCTTTCCAGCGATGTTGTTCCGCATATACCGCTCCTATTTGGTGATAAGTACCTCCTAATTCATATTCATTTCCTGTTTTTTTATACCATTCGATTGCTTTTTGATAATTCGTTAATGCTTCTTCCCAACGTCGTTGTTTTTGATATACCATTCCTATCTGGTGATAGGTATCTCCTAACGCATATTCATTTCCTCTTTTTTCGTTCCGTTCAATTGCCTTTTTATAATTTGTTAATGCTTCTTCCCAATGACGTTGTTGCTCATATACCATTCCGATCTGGTGATGAATTGCACCAATATTATTGTCATTAATTTTTTCAGCAATTCGTAAAGCTTCAGTATAATGATCCATTGATTTTAACTCCTGATGAACGATATAATAAAAAGTACCTAAATAGAAATTTACCTCCACCTGTTTGTAAGTATCCAGCAACGTTTTGTCTATCAGGTGCTTTGCTTTGCACAAGTTCTCTTCAGCCTCTTTCCAACGAAAAGCTTCCATATATTCCCTTCCTAATAATAAAAAAGCATTCATCTTTTCGAGCATTACCTTTTGCTGGTCCCGGTCTTCTTCATCTAACCTGTCCAATAAATCTTCCAAATCTTTTATTCGTTCGGTTCTTTCAGCAATAGCGCCTTTTCGTTCTATAGGTTTTTTGAAAGGTATTTCGTGAGTTATACCATCAGGCGAATCATCAGTAAATTCATAACGGTCAACAGTCCAACTCATAAGATCGCCTGCTTTAAAAAATAGTTCATTGAAAAAGTAGGGGTTCATCCACAATATGGAGATAAAAGGATAATCATGAAAAAGCCGCTCTCTCTCAAAGTTAAGCTCTTCAACAAGCTTTGATTTTTTCAATTGACCCTCTGAAGATGTAAAAAGGCTCGAAGAAATTCCTGTAAAATGAATGACATAAGTTAGTGTTGAACTGTTACGAACTTCAACAGGAACAAACTGGTTGATGGCATCCCTTAAAGAATAAACAAGATGAGGAGTGAGGTCTATACGAATATGTTTGAACCGCTTTGATTTTTCAGTAATGGTTTCATATAGCTTTTTACGGAGTTTTTCCGTATTGCAGCTAATAAAATAAACCGTGGGAGAAAGGGAATGATTAAGCGATAAAAGCAGCTTACTAAGATTTCTATCGTTGTCTGGCTTAATCACACAGATAATTTTCAGAACCTTCAATAAAAGGCTTTACAAGTGGGTTAATAATGGCTTTACCATTTTGAACAAGAAGTATTAAACTAAACAGCATCTCTTTCACTTTCTCATTTCCAAAATCAAAGTCTTCGCCTTTAGATTTTAATATCTCTTTATGTTCTTTGTCTAATCTGCGATAATAGTACAAACCCATATCGTAGAGCGTCGCCTTTAAAGCATCCTTATCTACTTTGTTGCCACCGCTATTGAGCAAGGCATTATAGGAAAGTTCTAATAAAATCCTGATGCTTCCCCCCGACTTTTTTGCAATACAG
>CAXUMK010000110.1:15546-16839 GCA_964251885.1 uncultured Segetibacter sp.
TCTAATATCCCAGGTTCAAAAAAAGTATTTTCATCTGCACGCTTTGTAACAATAGATTTATATTCTGATACATTACTATCATTTAATTTTACCATCGGTAAAAGCTGTTCATTAAAAAAAGCCTGTCCGGCATCAATGTCGTACAATGCAAAAACAGGGGATGCGAAAATGAAACAGGAATTAATGCCATTGAAAATGGGAGCATCGTTTATGAATATTTTTTTTGCCAGATCATAAGCTAATTTTTCTGTGCCATCCACTATAAACAAAAACCCGTTGTATCCTCTGTCGGTTAATTCGAGTTCAATTCTGGCTAACTCTGCATTTAGATTTTGAATGATATCGCTTATGTTAGCTTTAATCTTTTTGCGTACCTGTTCAGTTTCTTCTGATTGAGAAGTGATAGTTGATTTTAGAAAAGAACGGAGCTTGAAAATAAATGCATTTATTCCTGCCTCTCCCTCTGCGCCTAATGATGTATTGTAAGACAAACTGTTCTTTGTGTCAATCGTTTTTTCATCAAACCATAAGTCTGTTATTCTTTTAAAATTTTTTTCTGGAAAAGGAATACTGTGACTTGATAGTGTTTGCATTAGTTCAATAATCACCAATTGATAAATGTCTTCAGGTTCTACTGCTGAAAGCTTTACGAGTTCCTTTTCAATATTGATATAAACCGGTAAATAAATTTCTTTTAAATTATCCCTCATTCTCTGCAGCTCTACTGATTTGCCTGATCCTCTATGACCGGTAAGAAGAATTTTCACAAAAGCATTATCCGGGTTAAAAAGCTTTCCATCTTTTATACCTAATTGAGTGTAGATATGTTTTAAAAATCTATCCCCACGAATATTGTCTAAATCTACGTACAGACCTGAATTGAAAATTTCTAATTCTGTATTAGGGTTTAATACATTTAACGCCTGGCCAAAATCTTTTACAGGATAAGTATATCGAAGGCTCATTTTACTAAATTAGGTAAATCTTTTGGGTGTTTCTATCTCATTAATAAAGATAAACTATACAAGAGTGCGACGCAACGGCTGAATCAACAATGAGATAAAGTTAGGTACAAAAAAACCGCAACAAATGCTGCGGTTTACAAATTATTTTAAGCTACCTCTTTGCCATGACAATTCTTAAACTTCTTACCGCTTCCACACGGGCAAGGATCATTTCTGCCTACTTTTGGTCCAACAACAATTGGCTTTTGTTTTACGGCGGTTGGAGTAGGGTCAAAATAATCATTTTCGTTAGCTGCATAATCCTGACCGGCAGCATCTACATCTTCTT
>CAXUMK010000111.1:0-16789 GCA_964251885.1 uncultured Segetibacter sp.
TCCAACAGCCTGAAGACCTTTAGCGAGGTTGCTTACTTCTTTGGAAAAAGAATAAACAAAGATCTGAACGTACCAATTGGCCTGATAGAATCCGCCTGGGGCGGAACACCGGCAGAAGTGTGGACACCGGCAGAAGTAGTCAATTCAGATGATACTTTGAGAGAATCTGCTCACAAGCAGGCTGCACAGCCGTGGTGGCCTTTCTGGGCCGGCTATACTTACAATGCCATGGTAGCTCCGGTTACAAATTACAATATTGCAGGAGCGTTGTGGTACCAAGGCGAGGGTAATACGGCAGCATCCTCCACTTATGCCCGACTGCTTTCTTCTATGATCAGCGCATGGCGTACTGAGTGGCAAAAAAACTTCCCGTTCTATTATGTACAGATCGCACCCTTCACTTACGGCAATAACCTCATAGGCAGTGTTTTGCAGGAGCAGCAGGCAAAAGTACTTGCCTTAAATAATACCGGAATGGTTGTAACTACAGACCTTGTGCCCGATACAACCAACATACACCCATGGATGAAGCAGGCGGTTGGTGAAAGATTGAGTAACTGGGCATTGGCTAAAACCTACAACAAAAGTGGTATCGACTATGCAAGCCCCATGTACAACAGCATGGAAGTAAAAGACAATAAAGTGACCATTACTTTTGATTTTGCCGACAAAGGTTTGATGGTAAAAGGCTCCTCTGTTTCTCCGTTATTCCTTGCCGGAAGTGATAAAGCATTTTATCCCGCCGAAAGCAAAATAAGCGGCAGCAAGCTGATTGTATGGAGCGAGAAAGTAAAGCAACCGCTTGCAGTTCGGTTTGCTTTCAGCAACGCGGCTGTTGGTAACCTGTTCGCTAAAAATGGTTTGCCTGTTGTACCCTTTAGAACCGATGACTGGAACGTGGATGCTAAAGCAGGAAGATAATTTATTTGGTAACAAAGGATTTACAAGAAAGGTTTAAGAGAGATTTTTGATTTTGAGATGGAGGGATTTTGGGATGTAACTGAAGCCAAATACACATCAAAATAGAAACCTACATTTGCTTCTTCGTTTACAGAAGAAGCGTAAAACTTCTTTTACTAAACTTTGAGCCTTCGTGCCTTTGTGGCTCAAAACATTCGCACCAAAAAAAGTTTCATTATTACCAAATGCTGAACGGAGCGTCGCAACGATGATACATCAGGGCTCTGCTGCCGGTCACCAAAAAAGAATTGCATGCAGACAGATTTTTTAGTCATAGGCTCAGGAATAGCAGGTCTTACTTATGCCCTGAAAGTGGCAGAGGCAAGGCCTGATAAAAAAGTAGTTATCATTACCAAAGCGCATTCAGATGAAACCAATACCAAATATGCACAGGGCGGTATTGCAGGTGTGTGGGATGATGTGAACGACAGTTATGAAAAACATATAGAAGATACACTGATTGCAGGTGATGGACTATGCAATGAAAAGATTGTGGAAATAGTTGTAAAGGAAGGCCCGGAAAGAATAAGGGAAATAATTGAATGGGGAGCCGAGTTTGATAAAGAAGCTGGTGGAGACTACTCTTTGGGCAAAGAAGGCGGACACAGCGTAAACCGCATTTTGCATCATAAAGATGTAACCGGCAGGGAAATGGAAAGGGCTTTGCTTAAAAAAATTCAGAGCATCAACAATATTCATTTGATTGCGCATTGGTTTGTTGTTGACCTGATAACCCAGCACCATCTGGGATATCTCGTAACCAAATCGACTCTCGACATCGAATGTTACGGCGTGTACGTTTTAAACCTTGAAACAAATGACATAGAAAAAATTATTTCTAAGGTTACAGTTTTAGCCACCGGCGGAAACGGGCAGGTTTACCGCACTACTACAAATCCTACAATTGCTACAGGCGATGGCATTGCTATGGTGTATCGCGCCAAAGGCAGAATTGAAAATATGGAGTTTATCCAGTTTCATCCTACGGCTTTGTACCAGCCGGGCGTGTCGCCAAGTTTCCTGATTACCGAGGCTGTAAGAGGCGATGGCGGCATTCTTAGAAATAAATCGGGCGAGGCGTTTATGGAGCGGTACGATGTGCGCAAAGACCTTGCTCCCCGCGACATTGTAGCACGTGCAATAGACAGCGAAATGAAGAAGAATGGAACGGAGCATGTATATCTCGATTGCCGCCATATTGCCATTGAAAAATTCATTCATCATTTTCCCAATATTTACGAAAAATGCCTGGGCATTGGTATTGACGTTGCAAAAGATTTTATACCTGTTGCGCCCGCTGCCCACTACAGTTGCGGTGGCATTAAAACCGATGAATTTGCACGAACTTCTATCCGTCACCTGTATGCCTGCGGAGAATGTGCAAGCACCGGTCTTCATGGTGCTAACCGGCTGGCAAGTAACAGTTTGCTTGAAGCGATGGTATTTGCAGAACGTGCCTTTGTAAACTCTTTGCAGATTTTTGAAAAGATGGAAATCACCAGAGCTTATTTGCCGGAGTCGAAAATCCCCGACTGGAATGCGGAGGGAACAACCGAACCAAAAGAGATGATTTTGATAACACAAAGCCTGAAAGAACTGCAGCAAATAATGAGTGATTATGTGGGCATTGTGCGCACAAATGTTCGTTTGGCAAGAGCTATAAAAAGGCTTGATCTGTTATTTGAAGAAACGGAAAATTTATACCGTTCTACCAAAGTTTCTCCCCAGTTGTGTGAACTGAGAAACCTGATAAGCGTGGGCTACCTGATTGTGAAAGGCGCTTCTTTCAGAAAAGAAAGCAGGGGACTGCATTTTAATACAGATTATCCTGAAAAGAGCGTTTTGAAGGAAAACATCATTTTATAATTAATTTTAGCCGTTAGTTTTTATATTTATAATTCTGCTGCATTAAGTATGAAAGATTTTATGAGCCTGACTGTAACGCTGCTATTAAACAGTTGTTGCGTCGCACTCTTCGACGATTTGTTCAGTATGCAGCAATGCCAGACTTATCAGCCGTAAGTATAAAAAAATTATTCAGTTCACTTCTTTAAAAGCCCCTTCAGGGGTTGGTGTATCTTATGTTAGCATTTGTAAACGATCGTTTTATTAAAGAGAAAGAAGCTTCGCTTGGTATTGGCGACCTTTCGATTCAAAGAGGCTATGGCATTTTTGATTTTTTCCGTACAATCAATTACGTTCCTCTTTTTCTCGATGATTATCTTGACAGGTTTTACAATTCTGCCCGGCTGTTGCGTTTTACAGAAGTCAAACCCAGGGAAGAAATAAAAACGATTATAAGTGAAATGATAGACCGGAACGGAGTTGCAGAAGCGGGTTATAAAATGATTTTAACGGGAGGTTATTCTGCCGATGGTTATGAACCCGGACCGCCTAATTTCATCATCATTTCCATTCCGTTGGACATGGGAACAAAAGAAACATTTGACAAAGGGATTAAAATCATCCTGCACGAATACCAGCGTGATGTTCCGTATGCCAAAACGACTAATTACCTCATGGCTATTTACCTTCGAAATAAACTTGTTGAACAAAATGCGGATGAGATATTGTATTATAAAGACGGTTTAGTACTTGAATTTCCCCGGTCAAATGTCTTTATCGTAACTAAAGACCAAACCGTAGTTACACCTGCCGAAAATGTGCTGCATGGAATTACAAGAAAGAAAGTGCTGGAAATTGCAGGCAGGAAATATAAGACAGAAGCAAGGGCTGTAATGGTTAATGAACTGAAAAATGCTGCCGAAGTATTTTTAACCAATACAACTAAAAGGCTTTTGCCTGTTTTACAAATTGAGGGAGTGGCAGTCGGTGACGGAACACCGGGAGAAATAACTACCCTGTTGAACGCCTCTTTTCTGCGGCTTGAAGAAGAATATTGCAAAGCCCAAAACGTTCTTGTATAAATTTTTTTGTATTGCTTGCTTGTTATATTGCAATTCTTGTTTGGTTCACCTGGTTTTGGCTGTCGTTATAATAACAGTTTAATATTGAGTCCATTGGCTCAAAACCATTCGCCACAGCAAAGACCTTCTGGCGATAAGCGGGCTCAATTAAAAATGAAAGCGGCTGATTTACTTTGTTGAAGTGTGTAAACGCAGAAATAAGTTTAGCATCCCATTCTTTGTAAAAATGCAGCAGATCATCAGGCATCACATATCTGCGGGTAGTGTTTGGTTCGGGAAGACATTCGAAAGGTTCTAAACAATTCAGGTAGCCGTAATCGTCTGTCAGCTCTTCTCCGGGATGAATATCTCTTACAGCCAGCTCAAAATTATAAGCCGTCGTAATACAATTTGAATGAAAGCTATGATTTACAAATCTTGAATGATCCCAGCAAAGTATAAAATTGCCTTTATTATCCCTGTAAGTGTATTTGTTCAAAATATCTTTATACACGTCATCCATTTCATACACTTCCTGCGGAGTAAATGTTTGATCCAACTGATCCAAAGCCCAGGTAATGGTTCCTTTAGGGATAAATTGAGTGGCTATTACTCCATACTCAATTTCGGAGCTGATAAATGTTAGTTCAGTATGCGGATGGATCATACAAGCAAAATATAAATTTTAATGCCAATGTTTTAGCTATAACTGCTTTTGTTTTTGAGCACGAATGAGAAAGGTAATTAAAACTTCTTTTTTTTAAGCATCTTCCTGATTTACAAAAGTCTTTTTATAATTTGCCGGATAAGGTAAAGTGAAATTTAGCTAAAAAAACAAATAACTTCATACCCTTAATTATACACTTATGAGATGGCTGTCATTCTTGATTTGCTTTTTTTTGATAACTTCTTTAAAGGCGCAGACAGATTCTTTGTCTTCAACATTTCCAGTTGACTCTAATTATTTTTCTTCTTTTGATGGTGCTAAAATTTATTATGAAACCAGAGGAGAAGGAAAACCTGTACTGCTTGTTCATGGTTTTATTACAAACAGCACTTCATGGAAACGCGGACGGTTATATTACGACCTTATAAATGCAGGCTACAAAGTAATAATACTCGACATGCGTGGCAATGGAAGATCCGACAAGCCGCATGACTCAACCGCTTATGATAATGATGCAGAAGCAAAGGATATTATGTTGCTGATGGATCGTTTAAAAGTAAAACGATACAGCGCCGTTGGTTATTCCCGCGGCTCTATTATTACCGCCCGTTTACTCGTTCTTGATAAGAGAGTAGTAACGGCAGTAATGGGTGGTATGGGAACTGATTTCACCAATCCCAATTGGCCACGCCGGATAATGTTTTATCATGCGATGAGGGGAGATTCGGTTCCTGAATTAAAAGGAGCAGTAGAGTCTGTAAAAAAACAACATCTTGATCAGTTGGCACTTGCATACCTGCAACGATCGCAGCCCTCCACAAGCAAAGAAGTATTAAGTAAAGTAAAACAACCGGTGCTGGTTATTTGCGGTGATCAAGATACTGATAATGGCTCTGCTGCTAAACTGGCAAAATTATTACCCAATGCAGATTTTGCAACAGTTCCCGGCGATCATAATCATGCGTCAGCAACACCCGAATTTTCAAATGCAATAAAACTATTTTTTAAAACGCATGGTTATTAACCATCTTTAAAAGATCTTCCTTACAATTTCTGCTAGTCTTTGAATAAGCTTTTTGGCTTTGTTCTACTGCATATTTGTTATAGAGACTTCCAAACCTTGCTGTTAAAGCTGGGTGCATTCCAAGTTTCCCGCTAACGGGACAAGTAGTGCCTTGCTGAGTATGGAATAGATGGCACAAGAGTGCGACGCAACGATGAAAAATAGTAGCAATACTGCCCGGCTCATAAAAAATCACAGCACTTTTTAGCCTGTGTCAAGTATAACCAGCAACTCCTATCCACTTGTTTTCAAAGCTTCACTTCTTTATTTGCATAAAACGCTGTAGAAACGTTTCCCACGGCTATTTTATTGAAATTTGACCGCAATACACAGGACTGATATTACATTTACAGAAGGGCAGAAGATTTGACTTTACAGATACAGTTGAAAATCTTTTGTCAGCATTTGCCCAAATAGACATTCTCTTTATTAAAATCTCAATACCAACTATTGCTAATGAAAAAGGTGAGTGCGGTTTTACTGTTTCTTTTTGTGTGTACATGGTGTTATTCTCAAAATGATACGCTGCAGGCAAGACTTATATTAATTGGTGATGCAGGTGATTTTCAAAAAGGAAGACACCCGGTTATTGATGCGGTGCGGCAGACTACCCCGATAGACAAAAAAACAACCATCCTTTATTTAGGCGATAATTTATACACTACTGGTTTGCCTGATGAACAATATTCATTTTACGATATAAGAAGAAGTGTGTTAGATACCCAGATCGCCATTGCAAACGGAACAGATGCGAAAGTATATTTCATTCCCGGTAATCATGACTGGGATAAGGCAGGACCCGGCGGATGGGATGCGATAGTAAGACAGCAGCAATATATTGACGAAAGAGGTGGAAAGAATGTGAAGTTTTATCCCGAAGACGGTTGCGGAGGACCTGTTGAAGTAGACGTCAGCCCTGATGTTACCCTGATTCTTTTTGACAGCCAGTGGTGGATTCATCCTTACGACAAACCCGGGGTAGAGTCTGACTGTCCCTTTAAAACCCAGCTTGAAGTGTTGAATGGCATAGATGACATTTTATCAAAAAATGCAAAAAAACTGGTCATACTTGCCTGTCATCATACCTTCAGAAGCTATGGCATTCACGGCGGCTATTTTACGCTGAAGCAGCACATTTTTCCTTTGACCGATATAAAGCCAAACCTGTACATTCCATTGCCGGTTATTGGGTCTATTTACCCGATTGCACGAGGCGTATTTGGTATTCGAGAAGACTTATCTCATCCCGCTTACGCAAATATGATTCGCGATGTAGAAAAAGTGGTGAAGGGACATCCTAATGTTATTTTTGTCGCAGGTCACGAACACAATCTGCAACTGATCAAAGACAGCACGTATAACTATATCGTCAGCGGAAGCGGAACAAAACATACAAGAGTTTCTCCTAACAAAAAAGCGATTTTTACTTCAAGTATGAACGGATATGCTGTGCTCAATATTTCAACCAATAAAAATGTAGATGTGTCATTTTATACTGTTGCTGACAGCATTCGCCAGGCTTATTCAGCCCACCTAATGGATTTCTCAAAAGTTCCCGCTCCCAAACCTTCTGACAGCATTCCTGCAGTATATGTTCCTTATGCTGCCGACAGCATTTCGGTAGCTGCCAATCCAACATACGAGGACGCATCGGGCACGAAGAGATTCTTTAATGGAAATAATTACCGTGATGTGTGGGCAGCGAAAGTAAAATTGAAAGTGTTTAGGGTAAAAGAAGAAATGGGCGGGTTTAAGATTGGCGCGCTGGGCGGCGGCCACCAGACAAAATCTATCAGGCTGACGGATACAAAAGGAAAAGAATGGACGCTGAGAACGATCAATAAAGACATTACCAAAATACTCCCGGGAAATGTGCAGGGAACCGCTGCCCAGGATTATTTGCAGGATTTTATTTCATCGGCACATCCTTATTCGCCTTTAATTATTCCGCCGATTGCAAAAGCTGTAAATGTTACGGTCGCTTCTCCGCGAATCTACTTTGTTCCAAACAATCCTGCTTTAGGCGCTAACCGTGTTTACTTTGCCAACACAGTTTGCCTGCTTGAAGAAAGAGAGCCTGCACCAGGTGGAGTGGATACAAAGAGTGAACAAAAAGTGGTTAACAAATTAATAGATGATAACGACAATCACGTTGACCAGAAAGCTTTTCTTCGTGCACGTTTGCTCGACTTTCTAGTGGCCGACTGGGACCGGCATTTTGACCAATGGCGGTTTTATGAAAACGATACAGGAAAAGGAAAGTTATACATTCCTATCCCAAGAGACCGCGACCAGGCTTTTTCTTATTCCAATGGTTTTTTGGTAAAGCTTGCTTCGCAAAATTTCATTCCTTTTTTAAGGGGTTTCAGAAAGAATATTTCCGGCATTCAATGGCTTGCTTACTGGGCAAGAGACCTCGACCGGAGTTTTCTTAATTCACTTGACTCTGCAGCGTGGAAAAAAACGATTGCCGATTTTCAATCTAACCTTCCTGATGATGTAATAGAGAATGCTGTTAAGAAACTTCCTCCCGAAATCTATGCTGTAGACGGATCTGAATTAACCCAAAAGCTTGAAAGCCGCAGGGATCATTTAACCAAAGACGGAATGAAGTATTATAAATTCCTGTCTAAAAAAGTAAACGTAGTTGGCAGCAATAAAAATGAATACTTTAAAGTTGAGTCTGTTGGCAAAGATCTGCAGGTAAGAGTGTATAAGAAAACAGCAAAAACAGATTCTGCTTCATTGGTATTCACCCGCATTTTTGAACCTTCTGTAACAAAAGAAATTGATTTGTATGGATTGAACGGCAACGACTATTTTGAAATAGACAAAAATGCCAAATCAAAAATTAAGCTCAGAATTATTGGCGGCAGAGGTGAAGACACTTTTAATATAAATGGTAAAGTTAGAAACTACCTGTACGATCTTTCGACAGAAAAGAATGTCGTAGAAAATGAAAGCAGGTCGGGAATGAAATTTTCCGGCACACCGGATGTAAATAAATACAGTTACTCCGGTTTTAATTACAACCGGTATTATTTCCCTAATCTGAACATCGGCTACAATGCAGAAGACGGATTAATGGCTGGTATAGGCTTCTCAAGAAAAACATTTGGGTTTAGAAAAGAGCCTTATTCAACTTTTCAAAAACTCACAACCTTGTATGCTTTTAGCAGCGGCGCTTATAAAGTAGGTTATCTTGGAGAATTTAACCACGTGATTGGAAAAAATGATATAGTTATAAATGGTGAACTGGCAAAACCCACCCTTAGTAACTTTTTTGGAATTGGCAATAATACTAAAGTTACGAGTGACAGAGATGTTGAATACTACCGGGTTCGCTATAACTATGTGTATGCTGATGCACTGCTGCGCAAACGTGTGGGAGGCATTTTGCAGCTATACGCCGGGGCCCAGTTTTATAATTACTGGAACCATTTAAAAGACAATGAAAATAAAATACTAAGTACACCTACGCTTGTTGGCCTGGATTCGATGCGGGTCTATAAAACCAAAACATATATTGGCGGCAAAGCCGGAATTGTATTGAACAATGTAAACAGCGAATTTCTGCCAACACGTGGCATTTACTGGAATACACAATTTTCTGCATTGGCAGGCGTTAACCATAGCAGCCGTCCACTAACTTCCCTGACTTCAGATATGACCGTTTATTCAAGCCTTACCGATCCGGCCCGCCTAGTGAGCATCCTTAAGCTTGGCGGAGGACATATCTTTAGCAAGGACTATGAATATTTTCAGGCATTGAACCTGGGACAAAATAACTTTTTAAGAGGCTTTAGAAAAAACAGGTTCGCAGGCAGCTCTCTCGCCTATGGAAGTTTAACTTTACTTGTAAAGTTATTCGATACCAAATCTTATGTGCTTCCCGGTTCTGTAGGTATTATTGGGTTTGATGATATAGGACGTGTGTGGGCAGCCGATCAAAGCAGTAATAAATGGCATAATTCACCTGGCGCAGGATTGTATTATTCACCATTCAATATGGTGCTCATTTCTGCTTCACTTGGCTTCTCTGAAGAAGAGACGTTGTTTAATGTTTCGATAGGTACAAAATTCAACCTTACTTTTTAATTCAATTACATGGATTACAATATAATTTCTAAAAAAACAGAAGAACACGTTACAGGCTTATTCGAACAATGTGCTGATTCTAAATTGGTTTATCACAACCTCGATCATACCCGCAGAGTGGTATCCAGAACCAAAGAAATGGCAGAGCATTATCACCTTATCGAAAATGATTTACTGGTTTTGGAGGTTGCCGCATGGTTTCACGATACGGGCTACTTATACAACGAGGTCGCTCATCATGAAGAAAAAAGCGTGCAGTTGATGAGAGAGTTTATGAAAGACTTTACAACGGACAATGACGTGGTCAATACTATAGAAGCGTGCATAATGGCAACAAAGATGAATGCAAGGCCGGCGAACCTGCTGCAGCAGATTCTGGTGGATGCCGACAGCTATCATTTTGGCACAAAAGAGATTGACTTAACCAATACCCAGGTGTATAATGAATATGTTTTACGCAACGGTCATATAAACAAAAGAGAGTGGGATAAAAAAACAGTGAAGATGCTTGAAAACCATCATTACTATACTGCTTACTGCAAAGAATTACTTACCGAAAAGAAAAGGAAGAACATAAAAAAATTGAAGAAAAGCATCGACGAAAATATGCCGGAGCAAATAAATGCTCCTGTGCCTGATAAACAGACAGTAAAGGCAAATAACAACCTGACCACAAAAGGAATACAGACAATGCTGCGCCTGACATCGGAAAACCACATGAAGCTGAGCGATATGGCTGATGGCAAAGCAAACATTCTTATATCGGTTAACGCCATCATCATATCGGTTATACTGTCTGTACTAATGGGAAGGTTACAGACCGATACTTACCTTACCATTCCCACCATTATTTTTCTTGTCTCGTCGGTATGCACTATTGTCGTAGCTATTTTAGCAACCCGCCCAAAAGTAACCAGCGGCACATTTAGCGAGCAGGATATTACCAACAAAAAAACAAACCTCTTGTTTTTTGGAAACTTTTATAAATGCAGCCAGGAACAGTATGAAAAAGCCATGTCTAAGATGATGGTGGATACTGATTACCTGTACAGCTCGGTGGTAAGAGATATTTACCATTTAGGAGTGGTGGTTGCAAGAAAATACAACCTTCTGCGATGGGCTTATAACATCTTTATGTTTGGAATAATAATTTCTGTTGTTGCATTTGCACTGGCTGTTATACTCAGCAACGGAAGCAACGGCGGAATGGCTGATGCTCAGTCACCACTGTAAATATCATCTGTATGTTTTGTCTTGATCAAACTTCACCTCCCAATATTAAAAGCTCTCTTTACCAGTACCTGTACGTAAGAATATGAAATCTCCCTTAAAGCAATTGTTCACTTTTAGTTTCGTAAGCAGGTACAGGTTTTCGCTTATTCTTAATATTTCAATCTTCTGGACATTGCTTGATTTTATAATTGTGCTGGCACGGCCTGAACCAGATTTTTACAGTTTTGCTTCTGCTATTGCACTTCGCTGCTTCCTGGTTTTTTTGATGAGCTTCATTATTGGTTACCTGCTTGTTTTCAAGCTAAAAAAACTTTTTAGAAACCGTTCGTTGGGAGTTGTTTTTGCTTTTCGCAGCGGCATTTTGTTTTTTGCCGCATATATTGTCAACTATATTATTCATGCAGCCAACATTATTATCATTCATCATTTAAATGTTGGTGAGGCTTTACAACGCTATGGTCAAGACGCCTTTCATCCGAAATGGCTTACGCAGAAAATCGTTTACTGGATGGTTCTTTTTATACTTACCCAACTAATTATAGAGGTAAACGAAAAATACTCTCCGGGTGTCTTTAGAGATATTCTTTTAGGGAAATATATCGAGCCGAAAATAGAAAGAAGAATAGTGATGTTTTTAGACCTTAAAGACTCTACGCCTATCGCGGAAAAATTAGGGCATCAGCAGTATTTCAAATTCATAAGAGAGTTTATATACCACATATCAAATGCCCTGATCGAGAATAGAGGAAGCATTTATCAGTACGTAGGAGATGAAGTAGTTGTATCGTGGCTTCTTGAAAAGAAAAATACCCGCAGGTGCCTGGATGCATTGATAGAGGCAAGAAAAAACCTGCAGAAAAAAGGAGAGCATTTCCGCCGCAGGTTTGGCTTTATCCCGGAATTCAGGGTTGGCATTCATGTAGGCGATGTAACGGTTGGTGAAATAGGCGTGATAAAAAAAGACATTGCTATGAGCGGCGACACAATGAATACTACTGCCCGTATACGCAGCGCCTGCAGCGAGCTCAATCAGAAATACATTGTGTCAAAAGACTTCAAAGAAAACGTGGACTTAAAAGAGTGGCAAACCGAAAGCCTGGGTATCGTTGAATTAAAAGGCAAAAAAAAGGAAGTAGAATTATTCTCATTGAAAATATAAGGCTGAGAAGGGTGTAGCGTCATTGGCAGCCTTGCGTAGCTTGGCGAAGTAAAACCTATAGTCAGCAGTCAACCTGTTTATGAAGGAGATTGCTTCTTTCTGCCAATGACGAGGAATTTACTACTTGACAATAGTTATACTGTGCGCCGGATAAGATTCCCGAAAACGGGATAAGTAGTGCATTGCTGAATAATGAATACAAGTATAAGAGTGCGACCCCGCCAAAAAAGCGGGGCAGGCAGCAACGATGTAAAATAGTAGTAATGCAGCCGGCTCCAAAAAAAATCAATGTACATTTTTATGCGGCAGGAAGTATAAAACAACAAAGGGAGGCTTTTTCAAGCTCACCCTTTAGTTATAATAGCACAGAAAATAGGAAATGTTATAAAGCTCTTGCTCTTGCGGGAGACACCTTTGTTTCTACTGTGTCGGCCTTGCCTAATGGTTTGTCTTTTGAAAAATCCATCAGAATGGGCGCAGCAACAAAAATAGAAGAGTAGGTACCAGTGATAACACCAATCAGCATGGCAAAGGCAAAGCCACGGGTAACCTCACCGCCAAAAATAAACAGCGAAAGAATTGTAAGGAATACCGTTAATGAAGTCATGATGGTACGACTCAATGTCTCGTTGATCGCTTTATTAATGATGGTTCCTTTATCTGTATTCTTCATCAGGCGGCTGTCTTCACGAATACGGTCAAACACAATTACGGTATCATTCATCGAGAAACCGATAACCGTAAGAATGGCTGCAATAAAGTGCTGGTCTATCTCTAACGGAAAAGGAACAACACCTTTTAAAAAGCTGAATACTGCCAGTGTTACGAACACGTCGTGAAGCAATGCTACAATGGTTCCTAGTGAATATCTCCAGTCGCGGAAACGAAAGAATATATACAAGCAGATTGCAAGCATCGAAATAAGGGTAGCCGTTTTAGCCCCTGATTTCAAATCATCGGAAATGGTTGGTAAAACGGTTTGTGAACTTTGCTTGTATTTGGTATCAAACTCTTTATATGTCAACCCTTGAGGAAGATAACTTTTCAGGCCGTTAAACAGCTTAAATTCAACAAGAGAGTCAATGTTGTTTCCTGTTTCTTTGATCTTGTACGAGGTTGTAATGTTCCACTGTCGGGTTGAGCCAAGAGTTTTAACTACGGGATATTCACCATATTCGCTTTTCAGCGTATTCATCAGTTCATCATGATTAACAGGTTTGTCAAATTTTACCGTATAGCTGCGTCCTCCGCTGAATTCAACGCCTTCATCAAAACCATGTACGATTGCACCCAATCCCAGCAGCAAAACAACTACCGAAATGCCATAAGCAATTTTTCGGTATTCGATAAATTTATAAGTTGCGTGTTTAAAGATTCTACGGCTTATTCCGGTAAAGTATTCAAAGTGCCGGTTCTTATTTGTGTACCAGTCAGAAACCAATCTTGATATAAGGATACCGCAAAACAAAGACAAAAGGATACCAAGAATTTGAGTGGTAGCAAAACCTAACACAGGTCCCAATCCGAATTTAAAGAGGATTAAGGCGGTCATCAAAACTGTAACGTGTGCATCAAGCACGGGAGCATAAGAACGTTTGTAGCCATCATTTACCGCCAACTGGTAATTTTTGCCCCGCGTAAGTTCTTCTTTAATTCTTTCAAATATGATTACGTTGGTATCTACTGCTAAACCAATTGTCAGTACAAGGCCTGCAATGCCTGCTGCTGTAAGCGATGCGCCAAGCGCCGCTAAAATACCAATGGTAAATAACAGGTTTAAGATCAGGGCGATATTCGCAACCCATCCTGCTGTATTAAAATAAATCAGCATCAGGGCAAAGATGATAATAAAAGATACGATGAAGGCAGTAGTGCCGCCATGAACAGCATCCTGTCCGAGAGTTGGGCCAACTACTTGTTCCTGTACAATTTTTGCGGGTGCAGGCAGCTTACCGCTCTGTAAAATGTCGGCCATATCCTGCGCGTCGGTCAGCGAATAACTTCCGGTAATCTCTGAACTTCCGTTAGGAATAACGCCGTTTACAAAAGGGGCGCTGTAGACAATGTTATCCAGAACAATAGCTATCGGCTTGCCGATATTGTCGCCTGTCATTTTTGCCCATATTCTTTCACCCACTTTATCCATATTCATTTTGATAGCTACCCGTCCACGCTCGTCAAAATCCTGGCGTGCATCACTCACATGTTCACCTTCCAGTTTAGCGACACCACCCTCAACCGTTTTTACAGCATATACCTGTAAAATACCTGCCGCTTTCGGATCTTCTGTTTCAGCCTTTCCGAACATCCATACCAGGTTAGCGGGAAACTTGCTTTTCACAATATCCATCTGCATATAACTGTCAAAAGTAGCCGTGTCTTTTGTTTGAATATAACCGATAGCAGCCGGAAACTGTGTCTGACCATCTTTGCCCTGCTGTGGCTGAATGATCTGCATAATAGAACTGATAGGGTTCTGATTTTTAGCAGTCGAAGCAGCCGGTGTTTTTGCAGTTTTGCCTGTATCAATATCACTCAGTTTTGCCGTCTTTGTGGTGTCGGCTGCCGTAGCTTTGGTAGTTTTGGCAACTTTTGCAGTGTCTGTTTTAGCAGTTGCGCTGTCATTAACAGTTGTACCATTTAGCGAGGCTGCCAATCCTTTCTCGGCAGCCTGGTAAGATGTGTAAATCTCGCCAATATTGTACAATTCAAAAAACTGCAGGTTAGCAGTTGCCTGCAGGTATTTTCTAACTCTTTCAGGGTCTGTTGCACCTGGCAGTTCGACTGTTATAATGCTTTTAGCTTCGTCGAGGTTTATGTTAGATGAAGTAACGCCAAACTTATCGATACGGGTACGAAGAATGTTATAAGTATTTTTTACTGCGCCTTTAGCTTCGGTGCGTATATAATCTATCACCTGTGCATCGCTGCTTTGGTAGGTGATGCGCTTGTTACTTGCAGCGGCAAATATTGAGGCAAGGTTTCCTGCCGGGTTAATGTTTTTATATTCTTCACTAAAAAGTGTAATATAATCTGCGCCACTGTTGGCTTTTCTTGCATTTGCCTGCGCCAGGGCTTTGTTGAAATTAGCATCCCTGTTGTTACCAGACAATGCTTTGATCAATCCATCCAGACCCACCTCCATTGTTACGTTCATGCCACCCTGCAAGTCAAGGCCGTAAGTCAGTTCCTGGTTCTTTGCATACTGATAAGAGCCTAAACCAAATACAATTTTATCATTTTTCGTACTGTCGAGCAGGCGTTGCAGGCGTACTCTTTTCAGGTCATTCAGGCTGTCAGCGTATAAAGCCTGCAGTTCTTTATTTCCGGCATATTTTTGTTGCGGCGTTTGAAAATTAGCCTTCAGCCATCTGTCTGCTCTTTCTTCCATATTGCTTTCATGGTTGTGAACGAACCATGTAAAGCTTAGCTGGTACAAGCAAATTAAGATCAATGCAATCGCAAAAATCTTCACCAAACCTTTCAGTTGCATACTAGTGAGGGTTTACAAAATTTTAATCCCGATTTTTTCGGGAGGCAAAGATAACGGTTTGAAACTGAAAAAGGTGACAGAAAAAAGCAAGGGCAGAAAGTAGTATAAGTAGGCGAAAATGAATTTTTTTCTCAGAACCCTCCGCCCTAAAGGGAGCATCAAGTCCCCCTTCGGGGAATTTAGGGGGCCGATAATATATCAGTAACAACAGAAATGCTTTTGGTCTCTCTAATTCTTATAATAGCAAGCAAAACACTAAGGAAAACACCGGGATGTTTAATCTTGTCAGCAATGCAAACAACGTCATTGTCCATCCTTTCAATATGCGTTTTCTTTGTATCGGCGTTAGCTGCGGCAAGAGTCAAAGCATTTTTCCAGGAAACTTTTCTTGCCGTATCTATACTGAAATTGATAACTGCGTCCTGCTCTTTATTGGTGATCCTGTTAATGGCACGCATTGGCAACCAGATCTTTGCCAGCGCATCCTGCATCATTTGGGTAAGATTGGCAATAACAGTATTTATTTTTTCAAAATCACCCTGAAGGTCATATATTTTGTCACCGGGACAACAATCGGCGGCTGCAATGGCGAGGTCGAGATTTATATGTGTGTTGATGCCAAGTATAAGGTGCTGCAAAACGATCAGGTTCTTTTTTTCAGCAGCATCAAAAGCGGCGCACCATGCGTTGGGACACGGCTTTTTATTTACATAAGCATCCCACGCCCCCAGGTACCGGTTAGCGAAAATAACATCGAGCTGCGCCATTCTTTCTCCATCTGCAAAGCCGTTGTTTTTAATACCATCCCTAACCGCAGCGGTCATTTTACGATACAAAATAGCAAAATAGCCAATGCGGCTTTGCCGGCTTTTGCTCCAATCTATAATATTATCTAAATGTGCTATTACCTCATCAACTGTGGTGGCCTGTAACATTTCCTTCTTTATTTACTTTGAAAAATAATGAGGAACATTTATAAAAACAAATTTCTGATACCGATGACCTGGTTCAATAAGAGCATTGCCAAAACGGGGAGGACGGAA
The DNA here is from genome assembly GCA_964251885.1 of uncultured Segetibacter sp. Classification (GTDB taxonomy): domain Bacteria; phylum Bacteroidota; class Bacteroidia; order Chitinophagales; family Chitinophagaceae; genus Segetibacter. The sequence continues at coordinate 16,623 of CAXUMK010000111.1, forward strand.
GTCGTTTTTCCACTTTTTGTTTTTCAATTTAGCTTCATATCGGGTAATGCATTATTAATTTATATTGCGGAAGGGATAAAAAAGTGAATAGATTTTTTTATGAACCGAGCAAAATTACTACTATGAGTCATCGTTGCGTCGCACTCTTTTACTTTTCATTCTTTATT
>CAXUMK010000112.1:0-16714 GCA_964251885.1 uncultured Segetibacter sp.
GGCTTAGCGGGTATGTAAGGCTGTGGGAAGCCAAAAGAATAAATGCAAAGCCCGACCTAAAAGTGATTTATGAAACTGCGTCAACAGCAGTGGTAGATGGAGATGCAGGCCTTGGCTTAGTTGTGGCGCCTTTTGCCATGCAGACAGCTATTGAAAAAGCAAAAAAAGCAGGCACAGGCTGGGTAAGCGTAAAAAACAGTAATCATTTTGGTATAGCAGGCTGGCACGCGATGATGGCGCTTGAAAACAATATGATCGGTATGGCCATGACCAATGCAAGCGCCCTGGTCGCTCCCACTTTTTCTATCGAAAGAATGCTGGGAACCAACCCGGTTGCCGTGGCTATTCCGGCAGGTACTGAACCTGCTTTTGTCGCTGATTTTGCAACAACCACCGCTTCTAATGGCAAGCTCGAAATTTTACAAAGAAAGAATGAAGAAGCTCCGCTGGGTTGGGTGCAGAATGAAGACGGAAATGCAACAACCAATGCAAATGCTTTAAAAGAAGGCGGTTCAATGCTGCCCCTTGGCAGCGACCGTGAGCACGGAAGCCACAAAGGCTACGCACTGGGAAGCATTGTTGATATTTTTTCAGCAGTTTTAAGCGGGGCAAGTTATGGGCCGTGGGCTCCGCCATTTCCTGCTTATGTTCCTATGCCTGAAAACATGCCGGGGCAAGGTCTCGGACATTTTCTCGGAGCTATGCGGGTAGATGCGTTTAGACCAGCAGCAGAATTTACAGCTAATATGGATAACTGGATAAGAAGATTTAGAGCAGCTAAACCCGCACCCGGGCATGAAAAGGTTTTGATACCGGGAGATATTGAAAGAGAAATGGAGATTATCAGAAGAAAAGAAGGAATACCATTATTTGATTCTGTTGTAAAAGATCTGAAAGAAGTCGGTCAGAAGATGGGAGTAAAATTTGAGCACGGCGGGTAATAACACGTGAAAAATAAAAGGACTTACAAAAGCGGGTGCATTGATGGTAGCGTCATTGCGAAGAGGAACGACGAAACAATCCCACAGCTAACTATCAACCTGATTGTGCAGGGGATTGCTTCGTGCCTCGCAATGACGAACATCATGCACCCCAAAGAGCTTAGAGGTGAAGGATGATGATTTCTCAGGCAGACTTTTTTTTCCGTTCAAAAAGAGACTCAACCTCATTCCAAATATCATTGATTATTTCGTCTAAAGGACGATCTCCATCTGTAATAAAAATATTTTCTGCCTCTTTTAAGATGTCAAACGCCTCAAAGTATTTTGTTCTTACGTTTTTTAAATTATCCAAAGTTTCATACAGTTCTATAGTTCTTCTGCTATTCAGCCGGTCTATTGAAGTGTGCGGTGGCACATCAATAAAAACAGTTACATCGGGCCGTAAAATTTCAGCGCTCATTGCATTTGCTTCAATCACCCAATCCATGTTCATGTGTGTGCCATGATAGGCATAAGATGAAAAATAATAGCGGTCAGTAACAACGGTAAAGCCTTCCGCAAGCTTTTTTATAATACCGTTCTCTTCATTTAACAAATGATCTAATCTGTCAGCAACAAACAGTGCGGCAATCGTTCTGTGGTCGGCATTCATTTGACCTTTCATTATATTTCTGATCATCGCTCCAATCGGGCGGTCTGTAGGTTCAAAAGTGGCATACACTTTATGCCCCATTTCTGCAAGCTTTTCCGACAGCAATTTTGCCTGGGTGCTCTTTCCGCTTCCGTCAATTCCTTCGAGGGCAATAAAGAGATTGTTTCTCATCGTTACATTATTGTCGTAATTAATTCTGCTTACCAACTTATATTTTTTGTGGGCTTTCTTTTAGAAGCCGCCATAAAAAGATACGGTACAAGGGAGTGACACAACCGGAGTTGCCATAACATACAACTGACGGTTACCACAAAAAGAATACAAATATTAAAACACAGCAAGGTAAATGAATAAGTCGCCAAAAGTATATCCAAATTGTTGCTTTATCTCAAAGATTATTGTCGGTTCAAATTAACAATCCATATTTAAAATATCATTTGTAATAATTCAGATATTCTGTATTTTACTACACTATTCTTAATCATAATATTTAAAAAAAATCATCATGTCAAAAGAAAAAAAAGCTGCTTATATACAGTTAGCAGGAAGCGACAAATCAACCCCCGTTGCTGCAAAAACAAATGACCTGAGTCCTGAGCAGAATATGGAAGTGACCGTAAGAGTTCGAAGAAAAGAATCGATAGAGGCAGATTTAAAATCAGGAAAGCAATACACGCGTGAAGAGTATGAAAAGACCTTTGCGCCCAGCGAAAGCGACATAGAGAAAGTGGAAGAGTTTGCCCACACGCATCACCTGACAATAGCAGGAATTGAAAAAGCCCGCAGAAGTGTAATGTTGTCGGGCAAGGTGAGTGATTTTGAAGAAGCGTTCCAGGTACAACTGGCTTGTTATAAAAGTAGTGACGGGCATACCTTTAGAGGAAGAGTCGGCCACATTAGCATACCTGCAGATTTAAAAGATATTGTAGAAGGCGTTTTTGGATTGGATGACAGACCACACCTGAGACCCATGTTTCAGGTAGCGAAAGGTAAGGGGAATATTACAGCCCACGCCGCAGCCCAATCTTATAACCCTAATGATCTTGCTAAAATTTATAGCTTTCCCAATAATGTAACCGGCAAAGGACAGTGCATAGCCATTATAGAGCTGGGCGGCGGTTACAGAACAACCGATTTAAAAAAATACTTTTCTAATTTAAAAATTGCCAACCCTTCTGTAACAGCAGTATCAGTCGACGGAGGAAAAAATGCTCCCACCAATGCCAATGGTGCAGATGGTGAAGTAATGCTTGATATTGAAGTGGCAGGCGCTGTTGCACCCGGAGCTAAAATTGTTGTTTATTTTACCACCAATACCGATAAAGGATTTCTTGATGCTATAACAAAAGCCATACACGATACCCACTACAAACCTTCTGTTATCTCAATCAGTTGGGGCAGCGCCGAAAAAAACTGGACACCGCAAGCGCTTACAAATTACAATGAGGCATTTAAAGCGGCTTCTCTCTTAGGTGTTACTATTTGTGCTGCTGCGGGTGACCAGGGCTCTTCTGACAGTGAAACAGATGGCAAAGTACATGCAGATTTTCCAGCTTCAAGCCCATATATTTTGGCTTGTGGCGGAACTTCGTTACATACAACCGGCAATAAAATTACTTCGGAAACAGTGTGGCACGACTCTAATTCTTCTGCAACCGGTGGTGGCGTAAGCGAATATTTTCCTTTACCCTCTTATCAAAGTCAAACCAACATTCCCGCCTCGGCCAGTACCGGTTTCAAAGGTCGCGGACTACCCGATGTAGCAGGCAATGCCGATCCAAATACAGGGTATAATGTATTGGTAGACGGTCAGCAGTTGGTGATAGGCGGCACCAGTGCTGTGGCTCCGCTGATGGCAGGCTTGATGGCATTGGTAAACGAAAAAAACAAGAAAAATGCAGGTTTTATCAATCCTCAGCTATATGCCAATCCTAAGTTGTGCCGCGACATTACAAAAGGCGATAACATTACTACTTCAACAGGCAAGGGATATAAGGCAGGCGCCGGATGGGACGCCTGTACCGGATGGGGAGTTTTATCTAATCTGTAATAAAGAGAAATAACATACGCCCCTCGTCATTGCGAGGAGGAACGACGAAGCAATCCCCACAATCACAATCAGTCGTTTAAAATCTAAGGGATTGCTTCGTTCCTCGCAACGAAACAGCCGTTTTTGACAAGGTATTTCAATTAAGCTATTTGTACTATTGTGGTGAAGGCAGTGGAGCTTCGATTGCCTTCCCATTGATAAAAGGTTTTATTAATTATACTGCGCAAGGAATAAAAAGTGAAGAGGATTTTTTTGAACCGGGCTTCATTACTACTATGAGTCAACCGTTGCGTCGCACTCTTCTACTTTTCATTCTTTATTCGACAAGTCGCTAATTTATTCCTTGACAACTATAGATATGCAAAAAAAGAATACGCATGAAATACAAATGCTGAAGCCACAGTAGTACTAAAGCTAACCGGAGAACGATGAAAGGAATGGGATGTAATCATTCCTTTCTTGAATTTTCTTTGGTTACTTTCTTTGTTTCAAGACAAAGAAAGTAATAAATGTTCAAGCACTTACATTAGTTGAAAAATAGATAAACAGACGGATAAAGCTATAATGGTAGTACGCGTCATTGTTCGCCAGACTGTACAAACCTCTAACCGATTAGACAATTTGAAGGACACTTACCTGCCTGATGAATGTCAGGCATTTTTTTGCCGTTATATTTGCCTCCATAGAAAATAATAGAATGCATTCATTTGAGGAGTTAGGAACAAAGTTTACCGCTTATTTCAACATACGGCATTTTCCCGTGCAGCCGGAGACTTTGTATGATCCATGCGAATATTTTTTAGGATTAGGCGGAAAAAGAATACGACCCGTAATGTGCCTGATGGGCAATGAATTGTTTGATGAAATTACGCCTGATGCTTACAATGTCGCTGCTGCCATTGAGCTTTTTCACAACTTCACTTTGATACACGATGACATTATGGATAAAGCTCCGCTTCGCCGCGGTATGCAAACAGTACACACCAAGTACGACGAACCGACTGCCTTACTCAGCGGCGATGTAATGCTGATACAGGCTTACGAGTACATCAATAAAATTAAAACCGGCTATATCCATAGAATTATAACGCTTTTTAATAAAACTGCCAGCCAGGTTTGTGAAGGCCAGCAGCTTGATATGGATTTTGAAAAGAAACCACTGGTAAACCTGGATGAATACATCGAAATGATCGGGCTGAAGACATCTGTGTTAATGGCGGCAAGCCTGCACATGGGAGCCATTCTCGGCGGCGCAGGAGACGGCAATGCAAAGCATCTATACCAGTTTGGCCTTAATCTCGGCATCGCTTTCCAGGTGCAGGACGATTATTTAGATGCCTTTGGCGATCCTGAAAAATTTGGTAAAAAAGTGGGTGGAGATATCGTGGCAAATAAGAAAACGTTTTTACTTATTCACGCCCTGAATGTTGCTGACAATGCGCAAAAAGCAGAACTGCAAAACCTGCTAGAAGAGAACAGCAATGATAAAGTTGAAAAAGTACTTTCTATTTACAGAAGCTGCCAGGCAGACGAATGGGCGAAAAGCCTGAAAGATAAATACATCACTGCCGCTTTTCAGCATCTTGAAGACATTGCCGTTGTATCCATTCGTAAAAAACCATTGCAGGCACTTGCCGAATTTCTTATACAAAGAGATTACTGAAGGATTAAAAAGGAACACAGATTAAAAGGATTAAAAGGATTGAACGAAATTAATTTTAGCGATTATAATTCTAAAAACCCTTTTTCACTCGCAAGAATCGTTTATAAAATAACTCAAAAAATCCTTCTTTATCGTTTCAATCCGGATAATCCGTGGTCAAATCCTTCCTTATCCTTTCATCCGTATAATCTGTGTTCCAAAAAAATCATTTAATCGTTTCCTTTTAATCTGTGTTCGCTTTTTTTATCTAATTTCCAACCTTAACCGTAAACCATCACTATGGCCAATACCCTGCTGCGAAAAAAATCGATAGATAAGATTTTAGCTGACTCCCATGCTGGCCTAAGTGATAGCCACGGCAGCAGTATGAACAGGGTTTTAAAAGTAAAAGATCTAACTTTCTTCGGCATAGCCGCCGTTATCGGGACAGGGGTATTTACCGCTATCGGTACTGCCAGTTATCACGGCGGCCCGGCTGTTATTTTGTTGTTTGCTTTTACTGCGGTCGCCTGCGGATTTGCTGCATATTGCTATGCAGAGTTCGCTTCCACTGTTCCGGTTTCGGGCAGCGCCTATACTTACTCTTATGTCGCCTTTGGAGAAATATTTGCGTGGATAATCGGTTGGGATCTGCTGATGGAGTACGCCATCGGCAACATTGCAGTCGCCATATCGTGGAGCCAATATTTTGTTCGTGTTCTGAATGGCTTCAATATTCATCTTCCCGAATGGATTACGATGGATTATTTTACTGCAAAAAATGGTTTTGAAAAGGCAACCGAACTATTGCCAAATCCTACACCTGCCGCTTTAGCCGGCATTGATGAAAATGTAAAAAATGCCTACTCAGCCTGGCAAAATGCACCTGCTTTAGGTGGATTTAGATTGATCATGAATGTGCCTGCTTTACTAATAGTCATTCTGATTACTTATATAGTGTACATCGGCATCCGCGAATCAAAAAAAGCGAATAATGCAATGGTGATAACCAAGCTGGCTATTATACTGGTTGTAATAGTGGCAGGCGCTTTTTACCTGAAGCCGGGTAACTGGAGCAACTTTATGCCCAATGGATTTACGGGTGTTATGAGTGGCGTGTCTGCCGTGTTTTTTGCTTACATCGGTTTCGATGCCATCTCAACCACTGCCGAAGAATGCCAAAACCCACAACGCGACTTGCCAAAAGCTATGTTTAATACCTTAATCATCTGCACCGTTTTGTACATCGTTTTGGTGCTGGTGCTCACAGGCATGACCAATTATTCAAAGCTGAATGTCGCCGACCCGCTTGCTTTCGTTTTCCAGGATCAGCATTCACGCGTGGCAACCTTTATTTCAGCCATCGTTTCAATAAGCGCCATTTTTGTCATCGCATCGGTACTGCTTGTGTACCAGTTGGGCCAGCCGCGCATCTGGATGAGCATGAGCCGCGACGGCCTGCTTCCACCTGTATTTGCCCGCATTCATCCCAAATACAAAACGCCTTCTTTTTCTACTATTTTAACCGGTTGTGTGGTAGGTATTCCCGCCATGTTCCTCAACCTCGACGTGGTCATTGCACTAACTAGTATCGGAACACTGTTTGCTTTTGTGCTCGTTTGCGGCGGCGTACTTGCCTTACAACAGCAAAAGGATAAGCCACAGTCAAAGTTCAAAGTGCCTTACCTGAATGGCAAGTATATCGTGCCTTTTTTGTTTATCGCCACTGCCCTGGCGGTTGCTTTTTTATCGCCGGGATATTATCAAAGTCTTTTAACCCGGCAGGGAGTTCCTATGATTGCGTTTTGGATAGTGGCAGCTATTGTAAGCATCTATTCGTTTAAAAATTCATTTTCACTCATACCCGTTCTCGGGCTTTTAAGCTGTTTTTACCTGATGGCGCAGGAAAGCCACACCAACTGGCTTCGTTTTTTTATATGGCTCGCCGTCGGCCTGGTATTTTACTTTAGCTATGGAATTCGTAAAAGCAAGCTTGCTGTAAACAATGCATAAAAATGGACAACATATTAGATTACGTGAAAGAGAAATGGGATCAATTAACCGCATTTTCGAAGAAAGAAGAAATTAAAGAACAGTTATGGAACGAGATAGTGTACCGTTATTCTGAGCGGCACAGGCACTACCACAACCTAAGTCATATCGCTTACCTGTTTAGCTTGTGCGACAAGTATATCGCAGATATCTCAAACCCTGCCGTTACCGGTTATGCAATATTATATCACGATATTGTCTATGACACTTACCGCCAGGACAACGAAGAACAAAGTGCCGCATTGGCCGAAGCACACCTGAAGCAACTGAGTGTAAATCCTTCACTGATAAAGAACGTGCAAACATTCATCCTCGCTACAAAAGGCCATATTTTACCTGAGGAATATTCTTTACAAAACGACCTCGCCCTGTTTCTCGATTTTGATGTAGCCATCTTAGCAGCCGATACCGAAACCTACAAAACCTATAGTGAAAAGATCAGGCAGGAATATTCAAAATACCCCGATAACATCTACAAAGAAGGCCGCAAACAGGCACTTCAAAAAGTATTATCCTCCGAAAAGATTTTTATCACCAATGATTTTATAAAAACGATGGAAGAAACTGCGCGCCAAAACATAAGCAAGGAAGTTGGGCAGTTGTAAGAAGTTTTTTTGGTTGCCGGCATTTGATATCTGATGAAGCATTGTTGTGTCACTCACTTGTGCTGGTAGATATTCTATTCCGCTTTTTCTCAAGGTGTTTTGTTTAAACGGGATTTGTGGGATTATCAGGACGTTGAGCGCTGTTGATATTTCGCCTGCCATTAGGCTTTTTTTAGTGACTCTCCTTTATGTTCTCTTTTCATTCGTAAATCTTCTATACTAAAATCATGACACAGCCAGAACGTAACTCCTGACAATTTACTATTGCATTTCTTAAGTCTGAATACTACAAGTACTCATACAACAAACATTTACCTTTGAAAGAACAACCTTGCTGAATGATAACAAAAGAAGAAGCTTACTCAAAAGTATCGGAATTAGTAGAGCGGTTTAATGAACAATTTGCTTCTTATAAAAGAGTTGATTACAATGAAGCGCTTACACGCAGAGATTTTATTGATCCTTTTTTCAAGGCATTAGGATGGGATATTGATAACTCCCAGGGATATTCTGAAGCTAATCGTGAAGTGATACATGAAGACAAGCTTAAAGTCGGTACTGCTACAAAAGCTCCTGATTATTCTTTTCGTTTACCGGGAGGTAAAAGGCAATTCTTTCTTGAAGCCAAAAAGCCAAGTGTTGTTGTAAAAGATGAAACTGCGCCTGCTTACCAGATACGGCGTTATGGATGGAGCGCAAAACTTCCTATCAGTCTTATTACAGACTTTGAAGAGTTTGCTGTGTATGACTGTACAAAACGTCCTTTTGATACTGATAAAGCAAGTACGGCACGTATTAAATACCTCACCTACAAAAGTTACCTTGATGAATTTGATTTTATCTGGAATACGTTTTCTAAAATAAATGTATTGAAAGGTGGTTTAGAAAAATATGTACAAAGCGATACACAGAAAAAAGGAACGGCAACAGTAGATAAAGAATTTCTTGCTTCGTTAGATGGCTGGCGTATTCAACTTGCTTTAAACATTGCATTGCGTAATAAAGAATTAAGTGAAGACGAACTGAACTTTACAGTACAACAAACGATTGACCGCATTATCTTTTTGCGCATAGCCGAAGACAGGAAAGTTGAAACTTACGGACAGCTACAAAACTTATTAAAGACAGGCAAAGAGGAAGGCGGCTTTTTTAAACAACTGTATACACTTTTTAAAGAAGCAGATAGTAAATATAACAGTGGCCTGTTCGATTTTAAGAAGGATACATTAAGCGCTAACCTTACCATTGATAACAAGGTTATCAAAACCATCGTAAATGAATTGTATTACCCTGTTTGCCCTTACGAGTTTAGTGTGCTGGGAGTTGAGATATTAGGAAGCGCTTATGAACAATTCTTAGGCAAACAGATAAAGCTTGATAAAAACCATCGTGCTGTCATTGAGGAAAAACCAGAGGTAAGAAAAGCGGGTGGGGTTTATTATACACCTCAATATATTGTTGAGTATATAGTAGAGCAAACGATTGGTAAACTGGCCGAAGGGAAAACACCGGAAGAAGTTGCCCAATTAAAAATTATTGATCCCGCTTGTGGCAGTGGAAGCTTTTTATTAGGTGCGTATGATTACTTGTTGAAATGGCATTTAAAGCATTATACACCTGAATTTATAAAGCTAAGTGAAGTCGCTTCTGATAGCAATGTAGTTACAAAACAACGCGAAGCTGCTATACGGCAAAGAAACAAGTTGCCTCTTACACCTGAAGGCTATCTTACAACGGGACTAAAAAAGCAAATATTACTGAATAACATTTATGGAGTTGACCTTGACACACAAGCCGTAGAAGTTACCAAGCTAAGCCTGTTATTAAAATGCATGGAAGGTGAAACAGCCAGCAGCATAAATGCTGAAATGCGTTTTGGTGAAAGAGTACTGCCAACATTGGATAACAACATTAAAAGTGGAAACAGCTTAATTGATTTGGACTTTTACGATACTCAAATTGATTTTGGAGAAGATAAAAAGATAAAGCCTTTTAATTGGCAGCAGGCATTTCCTGATGTTTTCTCACCGTCGTTGCGAGGTACAAAGCAATCTGCTGATGCAAGAAAAGTGGGGTTTGATGCGGTGATTGGGAATCCGCCGTACGTGCGGCAGGAGATGTTGAGTGGTATAAAGCCTTACCTGCAAAAGAAATACAAAGTATATCACGGGATGGCTGATTTGTATAGTTACTTTTTTGAAAGAGGAATTGCTCTGCTGAATGAGATTGGATTGTTTGGAATTATTGTAGCGAATAAATGGATGCGAGCAAATTATGGAGAACCTTTAAGGAGGTGGTTTAAACAACAGCAAATACAACAGATAATTGACTTTGGAGATTTGCCTGTTTTCCAAAACGCAACAACTTATCCCTGTATTGTAATTTCTAAAAAATCGACAGAAGGTACTGGAATCGAACCAGTATTTACAGAAGTTGTTGATGTGAAGACATTAGCGTTTGATAGTTTGAAGAATTATATAGATGAAAATAAACAGAATTTATCACAGGATAAATTAGAAGATAGTGGATGGCATTTAGGGAACGAGAAGGAAAAGGATTTATTGAAGAAATTGCAAAAGGCTGGAATTCCTTTAGGAGAATATGTAAAAGGAAAAATATTCAGAGGTGTATTAACCGGATTGAATGAAGCATTTGTTATTGATAAAGAAACAAAGAACAGATTAATTGCAGAGGATAAAAGAAGTGAAGAAATAATAAAGCCATTTCTAATTGGTAGAGATGTAAAAAGGTATCAGCCAAATAAAGCTTTACAATATTTAATTTTTACAAAAAGGGGAATTATTATAGATAATTATCCCGCAGTAAAAAAACACTTAAATCAGTATAAACAACAGTTAATGCCTAAGCCGAAGGACTGGAAAGGGGATGAATGGAAGGGAAGAAAACCCGGAAGTTATAAGTGGTATGAAATACAAGATGCAGTTGATTATTATAAAGAATTTGAAAAGAATAAAATTTTGTTACCAGATATTGCATTACGAATGCAGTGTATGTATGACGATAGCGGACTTTATTGTGTTAATACAGCATATATAATTCCTTTTGAAGACAAATTTTTATTAGGCATCCTGAATTCTAACTTAATACAATTCATTTACTCTAAAATAAGTTCTACAATTAGAGGAGGTTATTTGAGGTTTATTAGACAGTATCTTGAAACTTTACCAATAATAGACGCTGACACGAGTATAAAAACTAAACTGAGGCTGGAAGTAGAACAAATAATTCATCTTAATCAAGAAAAACAGATAGCCACTCTTTCTGAAAAGCTTGATCAGCTTAATCAAAGGATAGCGTATACGGACGAAAAGATAAATAAGCTTGTGTATGAGTTGTATGGATTGAGTGAGGAGGAAATTGGGATTGTGGAGGGGAGAGATTTTCATCTGTAAAATATAATATCTTTATTAAAATAATTAACTATGAAACCCTTAATATTTGATTTTAAAGTTAATAGGCACGAAATGAACAGTGAAATGTTTTATGAGTATGATATGAAGGAAGCATTAAATGTAGTTTATGTTAACGGACAAAAAAAACCTTTTATTGATGTTGAATCTAATGATCTTGAATTACTAACTAAAACAAAAATGCACCGGGAAAATGATGATGATAATTTTCTTTTTGAACCTGGAACTAAAACAGAAGTGCGAAGAGAAAGGAATGATCCCAATGATACATTTTTAGAACTAACCACTAAAACTTTTACAAAGCGTGAAAGAGACGATGAAGGTCTTACTGATTACCAATAAGAATGATATTACGACTGATTTCATTGTTAAAAAACTAAAAGAACGTAGGGTTAAATTTTATCGATTCAATACAGAGGAAATAGGAAATTCTGTTCAATTAATTTTTGATTTTGACAAGGAACAATACAAAATTCTTGACAGATATCTAAACATTGAAATTGATCTTTTAAATATTGCAGGAGTTTATTTCAGACGACCTGAGATTAATATTAATGCGAATACTTTAAGTACGGGAGAAATAAATTTTGTTCGTTCTGAACATCTTTTTTCATTGGAAGGACTATATAAAATATTAGGAAAAGCATTTTGGATAAATACGGTAAGTTCTATCAGAAACGCAGAAAATAAAATATATCAATTACTTTTAGCAAAAGATATCGGCTTAAATATTCCTAATAGCATAGTAACAAATAATTCATCTTCTGCACTTAGTTTCTATAATCGAAATAACAATTCCTGTATTATTAAACCTATTAAATCAGGGTTAGTTGAAGGTCATACTGAAGAAGGAGTGATATTTACTTCTAAAGTTGATTTTACAGATCAAAATATATCTCGTACAGAATCATGTCCTATTTATCTGCAAAACTTAATAAAAAAGAAGGGTGACGTCAGAGTTACGGTAGTTGGAAATATAACATTTGCTGCCTTTATTCATTCCCAGGCATCAGAAGAAGCTCAAATAGATTGGAGAAAAAATATTTATCCCTTAAGACATTCTATAATTGACTTACCTCATGATATTGTTGACAAATGTCTATTATTGACAAAAAAACTTTCTTTAAACTTCGGGGCAATTGACTTTGTTCTTAATGAAAATAATGAATACTTATTTTTAGAAATAAATCCTAATGGACAATGGGCTTGGATTGAAAAACAATTAGACTTCCCTATTTCTGATGCAATAACAAACTTGTTAATTGAAAATATTTTTTAATAATATAAGAGAATTTTTTTGGCCCCTTATAGAAGGTGAAGAGGAAATTATTTCAGTTTCGCCTGTAGAAGAGATGGAAATATTAGTGAGTGATGAAAATTTAGAGGAAACTTTTAATTTAACTTTTAAAATTTTTGAAAGTGAAGAGGAACGAAGGAAAAGTATTGAAAGCAAAGCTGCTTTATTTATAAATACGATAAGTGTTGCTTCTTCTATTGTTATAGCCGCAAACACTTTAATTACAGGTAATAAAACTTATAATTTAGCAATTATAATTTCTGTTTTAGTTTCATTTATTTTAAGCATTTATGCTGTTAGAACTGTTTGGCTTTCTGTTAAAGCATTAGAAAGAGGAAATTATCATATACTTGGTTTTAAAGAAATAAATATATCTGGTACAAGAATAGAATATTATAGAAGGTTAATTTTTTCTTTAAAAAAACTGACAGAAGCTAATCAGGCAGCCATAAATAAAAAAGTTGATTTTTTAGCTCTCGCTCAAGAATATTATAAAAGAGCCATTATTATAATTTGCATTTATTCTTTTTTTGTTTTTTTGTTTTGCATGCTTTCAATAAAACAGAAAGCAGATTTTTCATCTTCAAAAATAAATATTTCATTTCCAGTTAAAGCCAATAATTATAATGCGATAAAAAAACCAAAGGATTCTTCTTACTTCCCATTAAGAAATACTCCCGTAAAAAGGTTGATACAGTAATCTTCAAATAGAAATTATGCCTCTGTTGGTGTTCTTACAAGCGTTGCTATCGCTAAGTAATCCTGCCCTTGCATGTGTTCTTGCACCGCCGCCGTTGCATGTTGCTATCACCTGCAAATGAAAGATAAACCTTGTCCCCTTTTGCGAAGCGGAATTTTTATGCCCCTGTTGATGTTACAGCGTTCGCCGTTGCAGGGTGTTATCACCTGCAACTGAAGCGGAGGCATCCTAAGCGATAAGCAGCAGACTTATCCCAGGTAATGCGTCAAAATTCAAAATTAACCGCCATTGCAGGTATTATCACCTGCAACCGAAAGATAGCCCTTGTCCCCTTTTGCGAAGCGGAATTTTTAAAGCATAGCCTTCTATGCTGCCATTGTACATAATGCAGCACCCTGTGTACTTACAAGACTTTGAAGAAACCGGGCAGGCGAAGACAGTTGCAGGTTATAACACCTGCAATGGCACGAAAAAATTTGCGCTTCGTTAGAAAAGTAAAGTGTATAAACAATTAGCACAGCTTGGTGAGAAAGCTCATTTGAAAGTGAAAGATTACCTTAGAAAAGAAAATTAAAAGACAATATGTCCAACTTCATTAATAATATCAGCATCACCAACTTCAAATCTCTACGTAAGTGTGAGATAGAGGACTGTAAAAGAATCAATCTTTTTATAGGCAGACCTAATGTAGGCAAATCAAACATACTCGAAGCTTTATCGCTTTTCTCCATTCCCTACCTGCGGGAAAACACTACTAAAAAGCTTTCTTCACTTATACGCCTGGAAAATGAAACTGAATTGTTCTATAATGGTGAGACTGACAGGGAAGCTTTTATCAAAACCAACATTAGCGAATGCAGTTTAAAATATAACCCTAAGGATGGCTTGGCTATCACGCTTAATTATTTATACAATCGTATACTTGACCTTAACATAGATGCCTCGCTAACAGTACGGGGATCGAGCATGCCCAGGCTGTTTGAGCCTGCTATAAAAAAATACAGCTACAAACAAGATGTAGCTTATAAAAAATCCCATGCTAAATATCTCATTCCGCCCTATGGCATAAACCTGTTGGCTATTATAGAAAACTATAAAGAACTAAAACAGCAGGTCATTGCTCTTTTCGGAGATTACGGGTTAGAAATTGCTTTTGACAAAGCGAGCCAAACCATCAAAATAATTCAATCGGGTAAAGACGGCATCTTTTTAATTCCCTACAGTTCCATAGCCGATACTTTGCAACGCGTTATTTTCTATAAAGCGGCAATAGCTTCCAACAGCAATTCAGTCCTGCTGTTTGAAGAGCCCGAGGCGCATTCCTTTCCTCCTTACATGACGCATCTTACACAGGAGATGATTTACAAAAAAGACAACCAGTATTTTATAGCTACTCACAGCCCTTTTATACTAAACGACCTGTTAGAAAATGGCAGGGAAGAGCTTGCTGTTTTTATTGTGCACTACGAGGATAATCAAACTAAAGTAAGACGACTTACCAGTGCTGAGCTTCACGAAGTCTTACAGGATGGCGTTGACATTTTTACTAACAGCGAAAGCTTTATTTAAATGGACAGCTCAATTATTCCCGAGTGTTATGTTGACACCAACCTAATAGAAACGCTCGTTCCTCCTGCAAAAAGAAATAACCGGCAGGGCTACAATCATCAAAAAGGCTGTGGCACTGTGGCATCCAGAATGAAAAAGCAATTTGCTGACCGCTTTGCTTTGGGCATTATTGATAAAGACAAGCACGAAGTAGATTACCTGAAAGAATTTACCGAAGAAATTAATGACGGCTCTCTGATATTACATAAGCATAAGAGTAGGCATCATTACATTATACAAATCCGCCCCGCTATCGAACGCTTTATTCTTCACAATGCGCTGTCAGTTGGAATTGCCATAGAAGATTTTGATTTACCCCTAGAATTTGAGCAATTTAAAAAAGAAGCTAAAACAGAAAACAGTAAAAAAGACTACCGGTTCAAGCGTTTATTTAAAGCACTTCAGGATAGCGGGGCTGCTGATATTGTACGATTGACAGCATGGGTTACCTATTTAAAGGAAGAAAATTATAAGGCAGATGTTAACCGGCTAAAAGAGTTATGAAACTATAGAAGTTTAGTCCTGCTGGGGTCTCCTTCAAAGCTTGTGCGTCTGCCAAGAGACGCCGGGTCTCATGCCAACACACAAAATCCTTGCTATGAAGACCCCGCTCGGACAAAACCTTATTACCTTAGTAACACAACATATCTGACCAAAATAACAAACCTTATTACCTTATATAGAGTATAAAGATTGCAGTATTCTGTTTATACTTAATGATAAGGTAATAAGGTTTTTTTCTTTCTCTTTTCTATCCATTACTAAGGTAATAAGGTTTTTTAGTGTGGTATTGTAATGGATTGGTTATGCTGTTCTAGTCCTGCTGCGTCTGCCAAGGGACCCCGGCATGCAACGCTGGGTCTCATGCCAACACACAAAATCCTTGCTATGAAGACCCCGCCCGGACAAGAAATCAATACTTTCTTTGCCGAACATTCTTTCCATCATACACCGTAAGCGTTCTGTCTGTTTCAATTTTTGAAACTGATAATAATTCATGAACATGAATTGCAGGCTCTTCGGGAGAATAGTTTTCAAGTCTCAAATAAATCACTCCCTGTTTAGGTTTGTAATTGTGCTTGTAGATTAATTCTCCATAGGCTCTGTCAAATGTTAGAATTATTCGCTGTTCAGCTTCAGCGATTTCCATTACTGAATTGTCACTAATGCTTGGATTATCTTCTCCTATTGACGTGACGTCGTATCCCAATTTCCTCAATAACAAAACACTTGCTTTTGGAAAATTTTCATTAGCTAGTAACTTCACTATGCAGACTTTTTAAGAGTGCCAACAAACATTCCATCCTGCATACATTCATAAATGTAAGAGAAAATTGCTTTTAGGTCTTCGGGGGTTAAACGGGGATAGTTGTCTAAAACCTGTTGTTCGTTCCAGCCCTGTGAGAAGAGAGAAATAATGTGGTCAACAGCAAGCCGGGTACCTTTAATGGTAGGTTTGCCTAACAGCACGTCATTATTAGCTACAATGTGATCCTGCCAGTTCATATAGCTAAATTACTATAAAGTTTTAATGGAAAACTCGTGGGTGCATTTCATGGTCGCATCAGTCAGTTTTGCCATTAGTAAGGCATTGAATAGCTTAGCCAGCAATAACGGCACTCACCTTATCGCTTCAGTTGTCTTACGATCTATTTCTCAGCCAGGGTAAGTGCTTCAGCATTTGTTACTTTCTTTGTCTTGAAACAAGTCGAGTAGGCAAGGGCATTGCAGCCCAA
>CAXUMK010000113.1:0-10388 GCA_964251885.1 uncultured Segetibacter sp.
AGCAACCACGGGTTGCACCCGTGGCTACTTTTGTTTAACCCTTTCAGGGTTTTACCTCTATCGTTTGTAACTTCTACTTACTGGATTTTTAAATGTGTCATTGGCAGGCACAGCTTGTCCAGCCCAAAGCTGGAAAGCAATCTTTTGTCGTCATTGCGAGGCACGAAGCAATCCCCTTGCGTAAAAACGGACTGCCGAAAGCGCAGGGGATTGATTCGTTATTCCTCCTGCCAATGACACATTTAAAAATCAAATTAGTAGAAGATAGGTTTATATTAATAGCGGTTTTATAGCCTGAAAGGCTGTCATCTCAATAGCCGCCGGTGTAGCCGGCGGAAAAAGGTAAAAAAACATATCGAAGCCCTGAAAGGGCGAAATCTTTTCCTAAACCTGATACTATTTACTCAAACCTTTTAGGAAATGATGGGGAAATCTTATGTTGTTCCTTTGCCTTTGCGTGCTGTATGAGCTGCTATAAAAAGATGCGGTACAAGGGAGTGACACAACCGGAGCAGAAGGAAGAACAAATGTTTGTCCCTCAAAAGAATAATAAGTGAATGACATTGCCTTTACAACAATAGCAGACCAGTTGCGAAAATTTTTAATGATACAAAGCCTGCACGGTTTCTTTCGTTCTTTGAATAAGCACAATGTTTTTCCCTTCAAGCATTTCTGACAACAACTCTTCTGTGTAATGACGTATGGTAAGTAGTGTTAAGTCTTTTTCTAATTGTACATCAAATATTTCGCTTGCCATTGCCGCCAACTGCTGTATTTTTTCCTCCCTGTCATCGAGGCAAAACTGCAGATTTATGGCTGCAGTTTGTATAAGGTTAGGTTTTATATTCAGTTCCTCAAACAACTGATACAGGCGGATCATGGGTTTTTCGCCTATAAAAGAGAAATCCTGCGTTTGAAGATGTACAAGCGCCTGCTTGTTTTTGAGCACAATAACGGGGGGAAGATTTTTGCTTGCCTTGCTGCTGATAGTTGTTCCCGGTAGTGAAGGGTCGAGAAAATTTTTTACCTGCAAAGTAATTTTCTTGTTTTGAAGTGGCTTTATAGTTTTCGGATGAATGACCTGCGCCCCGTAAAATGCCATTTCTATCACTTCGTTAAAGCTAAGCTCATCAATTAAACGGGCAGCAGGAAAAAGTCTTGGGTCGGCATTCATTACCCCATCTACATCTTTCCAGATGGTCAGGTTACCGGCTTCGAGCATATTGGCAAAAACAGCAGCCGTATAATCGCTTCCTTCACGCCCCAGGGTGGTACTTTCGTTCTGGTCGGTAGAGCCTATAAAACCCTGCGTGATAAAAATTACCTGCTTTTTCCCAATATCAGACCTTGCAATATTTTCTTTTGTGTCTTGCCAGCAAATATTTGCTTCACGAAAATTATCGTCGGTTTTCAAAATATCCCTCACATCTATCCATTGATTTGTAATGCCTTTTTCATTCAGGTAAGCACTTACAATACAACTGCTCAGTAATTCTCCCGAACAAACAACCTGGTCGTAGTAATAATCAAAAGGCTTTACAGGTTTGTCGTAGAGCAGCCATTCAACTTCAGTAAAAATCGAATTCAAAACCTCGTAGGTTTGATTGTATGTTGTAACCAGCAGATACTTTGCAGTGGTAAGATGGTTTTGCTTCACTGCCTGAAACAGATCAATAGCTTCGTCTTTGTGTCCTGAATAAAATGCTTCAGCCACTTTTTCTAATGCATTGGTTGTTTTACCCATTGCAGACATCACCACCATTATTGGTTCTTCGGAGTAATTTTTTAGAATATCGGCCACATTTTTTATTCTTTCTACGCTGTTTATACTGGCACCTCCAAACTTAAAAACCCTCATAAGTGATCGTTGAATTAATTTAAAGCTGCAAAGATATGAGTCCAGCCAATCGCATAACTATTTTAGAACCGGTCGGGATATTATGAGAAAGCAGAATTAGGATTTGCCGTACAAGTCCTGATTCAAAAGTATCTTTCGGTATGCCGCAAAGAGCGGCAAGTGACACTACCTGTCCCGTTTTTCACGGGAACAATGCATATATTCATTCTACAGTTTGTAACAAAACCAATCCTGAATTTTATCTGCTGTTTATAAAAACTTAGACACAAATAACGCGTTTAAAATGTCAGTTATTTTTGCGTGCAAAAGCTCTTAATAAGTATGCATAAAACCCTTTACAAATCAATTGTTTTAAGCCCTTTTTTTGACTTAAAAACCATACATTTGCGGACGCTTTATTTTTAAGGAAAAAAGCAAAAAAATACGTAAAAAAGGACTTCAAAAAATTACATGGAAGACAACTTACAACCTCTCGAGACCAGTGATAATGATCGCGTAATACTGATAAATATTGAAGAGCAAATGAAGACTGCCTACATTGATTATTCAATGTCGGTAATAGTAGGCCGAGCCTTGCCAGATGCCCGCGACGGATTTAAACCTGTTCACCGCCGTGTACTGTACGCAATGAACGAATTGGGCAATTACAGTAACCGGGCTTATAAAAAATCTGCCCGTATAGTAGGAGAGGTGATGGGTAAATATCACCCGCACGGCGACGCCTCAATTTATGATACGCTTGTGCGTATGGCGCAGGACTGGACGATGCGGTACATTATGGTGGATGGACAGGGTAATTTTGGTAACCAGGATGGTGACCCTCCGGCTGCAATGCGTTATACCGAGGTGCGGTTGCAAAGAATTGCCGAGAGCATGCTCGATGACATAGAGAAAGATACGGTCGATTTTCAATTCAACTTTGATGACAGCCTGCAGGAGCCTACTGTACTTCCTACAAGGATACCGCAGTTACTGGTAAACGGCAGTAGTGGAATTGCCGTTGGAATGGCTACCAATATGCTTCCTCACAATTTAAGTGAAGTAGTAGATGGATGTATTGCATACATTGAAAATAAAGAAATTACGATTGAAGAATTGATGGTTCATGTGAAGGCTCCTGACTTTCCTACAGGCGGAGTGATTTACGGAATGGAAGGAGTAAAGCAGGGTATGATGACCGGCAGAGGAAGGGTAGTGCTGCGCGGAAAGTGCCAGGTTGAAACCAAAGCAAGCGGTCGTGAACAGATAATTATTACAGAAGTTCCATACCAGGTAAACCGGGATATGCTGACCGATAAAATTGGTCAGCTTGTAAACGATAAGACCATTGAAGGCATTGCGCACGTAAACAACGAAAGCAACAAGCGCGAGGGAACCCGTATTGTTGTTGACCTGAAGCGGGACGGTGTGGCAAATGTCATCATTAACCAGTTGTATAAGTTTACTGAACTGCAAACGAGTTACGGCATCAATAACGTTGCATTGACAAAAGGACGTCCGAAAACAATGAACCTGAAAGAACTCATTGTTGAGTTCATCGATTTCAGGATGGAAGTAGTTATTCGCAGGGCAAAATTTGAACTAAAAAAAGCACAGGACAGAGCGCATATACTGCAGGGTTATTTGATTGCACTTGATCACCTCGATGAAGTGATACGTTTGATCAGAAGTTCTGCAACACCTGACATAGCTAAAGAAAATCTGATAACAGCAGGATGGGGATTAGATGAGGTGCAGGCTAAAGCAATTCTTGAACTGAGATTGCAGAGGCTTACCGGGATGGAGCGGGAAAAAATTAAGGAAGAATATGATGGTTTAATGAAAATAATTGCAGGTCTGCAGGAATTACTGGCAAGCGAAACCTTGAGATATGATCTGATAAAAATGGAATTACTGGAAGTAAAAGAGAAATTTGGAGATGCCAGGAAGACAGAAATTTCCTATTTGTCGAATGAGATGAGAATAGAAGATCTGATTGAAGAAGAGGACGTTGTGATCACTATCTCCCATTTAGGTTACATTAAAAGAACTTCTTCCGACGAATACCGGCAACAGAAAAGAGGCGGTCGTGGATCAATGGGCACCAAGACGAGGGATGAAGATTTTGTAGAGCATTTGTTTGTTGCGTCAACTCACCATACTTTAATATTCTTTACTGAAAAGGGAAGGTGTTACTGGATGAAAGTATATGAGGTACCTGAAGGTGATAAAAACACCAAAGGCCGCGCTATCCAAAACCTAATGCAATTACCAAACGACGACAAGGTGAGGGCGATCATAGATATAAAAGATTTTTCTGATAAAGACTTTTTGAGTAAACATTTTATTATACTTTGTACAAAAAAAGGAATCATTAAAAAAACAGAACTGGAAGATTTCAGCCGCCCAAGGGCAAACGGAGTAAATGCAATTAGTATAAACGAAGGTGACCAGTTGCTTGAAGCTCGTTTGTGTGATGAGGGCTGCGAGATTATGATGGCAGTAAAATCGGGCCGCGCAATCCGGTTCCCGCAGGATAAAGTTCGTGCTACCGGAAGGGGTGCAATTGGTGTTTTCGGCATTGACCTTGATGATGAAAAAGATGAGGTAATTGGTATGGTTTGTGTAAACAAAGACGACACCAGCAGAAATATTCTTGTAGTAAGTGAAAAAGGTTTCGGAAAACGTACAAACATAGATGAATACCGGATTACGAACAGGGGAGGAAAAGGAGTTAAAACAATCAACGTAACCGATAAAACAGGAAGCCTTGTAGGAATACTTGATGTAAATGGTAAGGAAGACCTTGTAATTACCTGTAAATCAGGAATAATAATACGAACAAGCACAGCAGATATTAGAGAAGCAGGAAGAGCTACACAAGGCGTAAAATTGATTAGAATAGATGAAGGAGACGAAATTGCAGCGATCTCTAAAATACAGGAACAGGAAGAAGCTATTGTGCTAACGGAAGCTTCATTGGAGGCTGAAACGGAGGCAATTGAAAAAACAGGAGATATAGAGACTGAACCTGCTACAGGAGAAACCCTTCCTGATACCGATAAAGAGACCAGTCAGGGCTCTTCTGAAAGTGAAATTCCCGGGGATGCTTTAGACA
Source organism: uncultured Segetibacter sp. (assembly GCA_964251885.1). Classification (GTDB taxonomy): domain Bacteria; phylum Bacteroidota; class Bacteroidia; order Chitinophagales; family Chitinophagaceae; genus Segetibacter. The sequence goes on from CAXUMK010000113.1 coordinate 4,956, forward strand.
ACGAATGAGTAAACAACTATTAAAATAAACAACATGAAAAGAATAACGATTGGTTTTCTGCTTCTTGCGTTTATAGCTACAGGAGTAAAAGCGCAGGACTATAAAAAAGTAAGAACACTGTTTCTTCTGAAAAAATTGGAAGATGCCAAAACGGAGTATGACAAGGTTAGTACAGATCCTAAAGCTGCCCAAAACCCGGAGACGTATCTTTTAAAAGCAGAAGTTTATGGAAGTATTTCAGGAGATCAGGCATTAAAAGTCAAATACCCTACTGCAAATGCCGAAGCTTTTCAGGCCCTAAAAAAATACCTTGAGCTTGAACCCACAGAAGTAAAATTAAAGGCAGATAATTATGCAGGTATTAATAATATTTATACTTCACTATTTACAGATGGTCAGAAACAATACCAGGCAAAGAACTGGGACTCAGCTTATGCAAAATTTAAAGACGTAGCAGAGCTTGGCGATATGTTTACATCGAGAAAATGGAGCACATCGCCCTTTGATACTACTTCTTATTTGTATGCAGGTGTAACAGCCCAAAATGCAAAGAAAGGAGCTGAAGCCGCAAAATATTATGGCAGAATTGCTGAGCTTAAAGTTACTGGAAGTGATTATGAAAGCATTTATGATTATTTGACTAAGTATTATTTAAACAATAATAACCAGCCTGAATTTGCCAAATACGTTGCTCTTGCTAAAGAAGCTTATCCTAAAAATACCTTATGGTCTGATCTTGAATTTGCAAATACGACTGAAAATTCCCCTGTTGATGACGTGGTAAAAAAGTTTGAAACAGATGATGCAGCCAAAACTCTTACCGCAAGCAATTATCTTGATTATGGAGATTATTTTATAAATAATAAGAAAGTAAAACAATTAGATTCTGCAGACGTTGCAAAAAAAGCTGAGCATAGCAATAAATCCTTTTATGCTTTCACAAGGGCTTCAGAGTTAGATACAGCTAATGGAATTTCAAGTTATAATGCAGGAGTAGCAGCTTATGCAATGTTCGAAGATGCTTCAGAAAATGCAAGAAAAATAAAAGGAACAACAGCCGACATTAAAGCGAAAATTGCACAGGCTTACAAACCTGCAGATGCAGCAGCAGACAAGAGCATTGTGTGGTTAGAAAAGTCTTTCGTTACGCTTTCTTCAAAAACTACCCGTACTAATATTGAGAGAAACTGTTTGAGCAAATCAACTGATTTATTGTATAATTTGTACGAGTACAAAAAAGACAGAAGCCGGGGTACGAGTCCTAAAGATTATGATAAGTATGATGCAAAGAGCAAATACTACGACAGCCTGCATGGAAAATTTTCTAAATAGAAGGTTTTATAATTTTAATAAAAAGCTATCCAGTAGGGTAGCTTTTTTTTTACGATTTCCCAACGGCAATTACAGTAATTAAAGTGGTTGGAATAGAAACCAAAAGGAGGCAAGAAGTATGTTGTTACTTAACATAATATTAATTATAGGAAATTATAACAACCTTTTTCCTATAATAATAGTATTAAGTTGCCTCTTCAAAATCATATTTGCGCTTTTGTAGTAAAAGCAATAAAGAAAAGTGTGGCAAATAAGATGTTTTTTCCAGACCTTGTATAAGTAAAGTTTCGGTTCTTTTCTAGCTTTTTTTGTATATACTTCACCGTTTCCTCAAAATTCAACTCCTGTACTTTTGTCGTAAAAGCAATAAATAGAATGGCTCCTAATAAGAATAGTTTTTTCATTGCAGTCTATTTTTAAAGTTATCCCCTTTTACCAACAGCGGAACTGGGGGTAATTACCCCACTTGGCCTTCTGATATACAGATTAATCCGGTTTTGTATTGTATTTATAATACCTTTTTCTTCTTTAATTACTTTGGCAGGGGCAGTCTCCACTTCAAAGCCATCAGCGTTTTCTAACCTTAGCTGCCACCGCTCTCCCGGCTGAAGCACCGAGGTGTGCTCTTCTAGTTTCTTTGCTTTGTCAAAGTTTCCTTCTAACGCAAGGTTTTGAGTTGCACTTGTATTTTTAAAACTCTTTATCGTCACTTTTAGCGCTGCATCTTTTCTGGTATTGGTAATAAAAGCGGTAACGCCGGTTTTGGTTTGCACCCATCTCACTTCCAGGTCATCCGTTTTATCTGACTGCATTTGGGGTGTGCCCCAGCGCTTTACATTGCTATAGTTTACCTTTCTATTTTCTGCCTGTAGTTTGGCAAGCTGGTTATCTGCCGAGAGATTATCCGTTGCTTTTACAAAGCCATACCATGTGCTGGTACAATCCCACTGATCTCGTGCCTGCTCGTACTTTCGCTCCCCTTCATAATAGATTACCACGGTACCGGGATAAAATAGCTCAACCTGTAAGTTTTTATAGCCATTCTTTGAATTGTATTTGGCGTCTAACTGTGTTTTGTATGTATTTCTATAGGTCTTTGCTTCTTCGGCCGTAAGACTTACCTCTGCATTATTGATCATCAGCTTAGTGCCACATACAATATTGATAACCTTTTGGGCATAAGCAAGGAGGAAATAGGTTTTCTTTTGGGGCCGCAGCATTAGTTATTGCAAGAGCCAGAAAAAGAAAAAAGATAAAGTTCTTCATATATTTAATTATCTAAATTTCCTAAACTCTGAAGTTTTTGTTTTAATTCAGAAACATCAGATCCACCTAAGCCTGATACGTAGATCCAAAATTCCGATGGGCTGCCTGGGCTACCTGCACGTTCACAACTTACTTTTAATATTTTACAAGCTGTTGTCGTTATCTCTTCCGTGGTGCAAGCATCTTCATGATAGTTAATTTCTCCTTTTAATTTGATACTTTTTTGAGGATGCGCAAATTCTTGTATATAACTATAAAGTTCATCGTTTCGCTTTGACCAACCTAAAAGTTCTTCCGTTGCCTGCAAGGAATAACTTTTTGTATTTTCGTCATATTTAAAAGCCTCGTGATTATAAATAAAAGAAGTAACATTTTCCTTTTTGCTTAGTCTTTTATCCTTACTCCAAACAAGTACTTTGTAGTAAGGCTTTGTTTGTGTAATAAGTAATTTGTTGATTTCGGCAACCAATGCAATCCTTTTGATAATATTCTTTTCATTCCCATCTAAGGCTCCAAATGGATCACTTTCCTTTATACACACATCCCATAAATGTTTAAATGCTCTTGCTAATCTTTTTGCTTCCTCACTAGTGGTCATTTTTATTGCAAGGTATTTTTCATAACCGCCTGTAGCAATCGACACATAAACGTTTGCAGATTCATTTGAATTAGACACCGCTTGGCTCTGGTTGGGTAAATCAAAAATATTAAACTTAAAGTCTTTGCCCTTATCACATTCAATTGTACCATTTTTAAAAATTTCCACTTGCTCCGGTTGCTTATAATAACCGCTGCCTCCGCCATCCCAGTACACTATTTCAGACCCAATAATTGCTTTCTGTATATATTTTGCGGTTTCCTCAAAATTTAAGTTTTGTGCTTTAGTGATAAAAGCAAAAAAGCAAAGTGTAGCGAATAAGAATAGTTTTTTCATTTTTATATTTTAAGTTGATAATATTAATCATGGTTTGTGTTTCCATAAACGCAGAGTTGCCGAAACAGAAGAAGAAATTTGCACAAACAATAAACCCGAAAAAAAAAATAAATGTTTCATAATCTTTTTTATTAAAAGTTCCTGTTCGGCGAGCAAACGGCTTGCTGTTGGTGTTCTTCACCACAGCTTTCCGCTCATTTATTTTCGCAGGTGAAGAACACCTATAAAGGTGAAAGAAGAATACACAATCATACCGCACTGCTTTGCGAAAACACCCAAATATTATAGGTCCCGATGGGGCGATGCCTGCCATGCAAATTGGTTACATGCAGTGTCCATATCCATTTCTTACCAGGGTACCTTTGAATATGCATACCCCCCGGAAAAGAAGTATCAAAATCAATGGCGAATATCTCATAATCGCTGGGCACGGAGATGTTAATCTGTGTTATGGTGAGAGTTCTACCATAGGGTAGAATTTCGCCTGAATAATTTTCCTTTCGAAAGCAAGCAGTTGTTTCAACACTTTTGGCAACCGCCTTGTTCTGTTCTGCTTTATCAATATCTAACGGCTCAAAATCTTCCATTGACAGGATGCTTTCCAGATTGTCTTCTTTTAAATTGGCTTTTTCCATTTTTATGTATTTTGTGAGTTGAATTACGTTTTACTAATAACATAAAACCGAAGACTTTTCTATCAGCAGTGGTTCCCACTTTCGCTGCCACTGTTGGTGGTCTTCACCAACAGAGTTCCCGCTCATTATATTTGCAGGTGAAGAACACCTGCAAAGGCGAAAATATTACACTATTAGTAGGGATTATATTGTATTGATTATTCCATGTTACCCGCTTAAAATCTTCAATCCCCAAGATTGTAAAGGAAATAGTTATTTAACATTCTGAAATCTTAAAAACTATATCTTCACCTTTTCTTCCATACTGTTCATAGTAGATATACTTCTGGAGTTTCTCCTGCAGCCAAGTAATGGATTCTTTGGTTTGCGCATGGGCATTGTCCGCAAAAGCAACAAAAAGGCATAAAGTAATAAGGAGTTTTTTCATTATCTTCTTTTTATAGTTTTTAATCACATCAACTATTCAGTTTATTCTTCTTTACTTTCCTTTGGCTTTAAATCTCCAAGGCTTTTTAATTTTTGCTCTTTTAAAAGTGCAGTGATAGATTGTATTTTCTTTTCCCGCATTTCACTCGCAGCAGTTATTGCACCAATCGCCTGTTCTACAACACCAGTTATGTCAGATAGAGAAGCTCCTTGCAAACTACCATATTTTGAAAAAAGAAATGTTTCTATCCTTAAGTCAATTTCCAGTACCATTTCTTTATAATAATCATACTTTCCTGGTAAGCTTTTGCCGCTTTTTAATAAATTATTCACAGCCCTGTAGCTTTGTAACCTGTTGGCGTTATAAGCATCTGCCGATATTTGGTTTATTAGTTTATCTACAGTAAGTTTTAGGACATTGTATTTTGAATTAAAATCTCTTACTTTAGCCCTGACCTCATTTTTTTTACTAACGTATTGTGTGTCTTGAATAAGGGTGAGCATTTTGAACTCTCCCAATGCTTTAACCGCAGTCAGGTAGGAGACTAATCCGGCTTTTTTTGCGGTTTCAATTTCTTGTACCTGCGCCCTGATTGATTGTGTACTTAGGCAAATAAGCCCGAGAAGGAAGAAAGTTTTCATATTCTTGTCTTGATTGTTAGAAGCTGCTAAGTTTTGATAAGCATTTTACACCGGTAAAAAGTTGCCACTTATACAACTGATGAAGTGATGGCGACGCAATGATGATGCTATAATAATGTACCGGCGGTATCCCCAAAAACAGGTGTTTGACCCCATATAGAATTACATCAGCAGCGCCCATTAATGATCGCAACTACT
>CAXUMK010000113.1:10398-15675 GCA_964251885.1 uncultured Segetibacter sp.
TTTAATTGATGTCTTTTGTAGCTAATTATTAAACAGTGCCCTTAATGATCGCAACTACTTATACTAAATTTAATAGGTGTTATAAAATCTTCACTTGATGCTTTTATTGGCACTGCTGCTTCTTTAGCTTTCGGTATTGATCTATAAATGCACTGTGTTTCGCCCGTTACATATCTTTCATTTCCCTGTTTGTCTCTCACTTTAGCTGACGCCGTAGCGCCAAACCAGGTACCCTCTGCGGCTGATACATTTATATCATAATAAATCGGGCTGTCTAATTTCCAGTATAAACCAATTTGTGGTGGTTTTAAAGCTTGCTTTGCTTCTGCTTCATCACGGTAAATACAGTCAACTATCCAATAGACAATTTTTTGTGTTCCTTTATCATCTTTTACATAAGCATAAGAGCTGCCTCCGTAATATTTTGTTTGTGCTTTTACTACAGCAAAAGAGCAAAGCATAAGTGCTACTGTTAAAAATTGAAGCGTCTTTTTCATTGGTTCATTTTTTAATTATTAAAATTTAATTGGTTCTGGTGCGCCCCAAAGTTTGCGGAGATGGTTAAAGGCTTGAACTAGTTTATCATCTCGAGGCGCAGTAACTGTACAGGATGAAATACTTGAACTAGTTGTTTCTTTTTTATTTTCTTCATTAGTATATTCATAATCATTTTTGATTAGCTTTTTTCCATTAAAACAATAAAAAGTAATTCGCCACTTAAAAACGTTATCGTTTGTCAATTCTACTTTTTCAATATCCTTTAAGTTTATGTTGTAGACATTGTTATAATCGTTAAAGCCATTGTAAGCTCCATTGAAATATCTCTTTTCATAATGTATTTCTTTTAGAGTAACAACACAATCATCGAAAGCGATATCCTCTACTTTAATTTTATCATTAAACTGAGTTCCATCAGAACTTTTTGGAAAATCTATACTAACGTTATGATTTTCCAAAGTATTTAAAATATACTCAATAGTTTGTTCTTTAGTTGGCTTTGCACCTTGTGCCTGCGTGACCAAAGCAGCAGCAATAAGTAAAAATGATAGCAGTAGTTTTTTCATGGTTATATTATTCAGAATAATTATCAAAATTCTCATCCTTACTTTACCAGACCCTCCCTCACCGCCCAGCCTACCAATTGCTGTGTATTATTAAATTTAGTTTTCCGCAGCATTTTTCGCCGGTGTGTTTGTACTGTGCTGGTTACTATTTTTAATTCAATTCCTATTGGCTCACTGGTAAGTCCTTTGGTAACCAGGTTGAGTATTGCAAGTTCGCTGGGCTGCTTACTATAAAACCTTGTTTCATAAACGATAATTTGTTAAAAGGAAAGTAGCAGAGAGAAGCAAATTTTGATATTTTAAAACAATCCAATACAAAGCAGTCCCATTAACCACGTAATGTCCGTAGCATTTTTATGTGATTTTTTACGACAACATTTTAATGGAAACCAAAACTATCTACTTTACTATTCTTATCATATACCTATAAATGGGTATATTTCCAGTTAGCAACTACCCAATGAAGCCAGAAATATTTAAGGAAGCCAATAAAATTTGGAACCACTTTACAAAAGACACCACCGACAATGATGTAAGTATTCCACTGAAGATTCATAAAAAGCTACTGAACGTTTTTCACGTAGGGGAGTACTATTATTATGTGTTCAATGTAAAGACGAGTGCTTTTGAAATGATAAGCGAAGAAATTACTACAGTTTTAGGCTATGAGCCACAAGAAGTGGATGTGCCTTTCTTTTTAAGTAAAATTCACCCCGACGATCAGCCCTGGTTTTTAAACTTTGAAAATAAGGTAACTGAATTTTTTTCTACATTGCAGCCGGAGCAGATACTCAACTACAAAGTAAGTTACGATTACCGCATTAAGAAAAAAGATGGCAATTACATCCGGGTACTGCAACAGGTGTTTACTATTTTATTACATGAAAATAGAAGGGTGCTTAAAACTTTTGGCATCCACACCAACATATCTCACTTCAAGCAGGCAGGGGCACCGGTTTTATCTTTTATTGGTTTAAACGGGGAGCCTTCTTACATGGATGTGAATGTAAAGCAGGTTTTTGTTCCCTCCGGCATCTCACTCACCCGCCGTGAAAGAGAGGTATTAGCTTTATTAATTGAAGGGAAGAAAAGTGAGCAAATAAGTAAAGAACTCTTCATAAGTAAATTAACTGTTGACACTCATAGAAAAAACCTGCTTCGCAAGACCGATTGTCTGAATACCGCTTCACTCATAAATATGGCTGTGAAAAAAGGGTGGCTTTAATAAACTAGTTTAGCAACTTTTTCTCTTGAAGCAGCATTCAGCCCTTTTCCTGTACCCTCTTTTTAACATAAAGCTTATTCATTAGAGGAAAAATAGGCTATAAAAGCATCAAAGTTGTCCAACTTATTTTATACCATACACGCTAAAAAATCAATGATTAACTTTGGAGTAAAGTAATTACAAAAGTGTATGAGCGCTTTATCCAAAAAGAAATATACTGTAGATGAATACCTGCAGATGGAGTTAACGGCGTCTTACAAGAGCGAATATTATAACGGTGAAATTTTTCCTATGGGTGAAATTGAAGGCGATACTCCCGAAGCAATGGCTGGCGCTTTACCGCCGCATAATGCTATTTCATCGAATATTATTCATGCTTTTGTGACTCAGTTGCGCGATAAAAAGTTCGATACTTTTGGAGGCGATCAACGAATTTTTATACCAGAAACAGGTTTTATACACTTATCCTGATGTTTCTGTCTTTTGGGGAAATATGGAATACCAGGATAAAATGACCTTAAAAAATCCTGTGTTGCTCACGGAAATTTTATCTAAAGTAACAGAGGGTTACGACGGGGGTACCAAATTTGAAATGTATCGCACTATTCCTTCCCTTGCCGAATACCTAATGGTTGACAGCAGAAGAGTCTATACCGAACTTTGGCGAAAAGAAAACAATAAATGGGTGCTTGCTTATGAAACAAATAAGATCAGTGATTCAATTGAATTGAAAAGCATTGATAGCACTTTTCTTTTGGAGGATTTTTATTTCAGAGTTTTGGATATGATTGACCGGCAGGAACAAAACAATTCCTGATATGGCAGTACAGCTTGTTTTCAAATAGTACTTATAGTTGTCAAGGTATACAAGTGACTTCTTAGATTGTGGAATAAAGAATGAAAAGTAGAAGTGTGCGACGCAACGATGACTCATAGTAGTAACACGGCACGGTTCAAAAAAATTTACTTCCTTTTTTACCACCTGGCAGTAAAATCAGGAAAATCTACGTTTTAGAGAAATTTATTTTAGTATACCAGGCCTGGGTTAAGTATATAACAACCTCTCTTTGTTCTTTTAAACAATTTCTTATTAGACGGGCTGTCTTTATCAACTTCGTGACTGGCTAATACTGAATTGACATAGCTGCGCTGCCTGCGGTATACCGGTAATATTTCATCGGGCATACATTCAACAAACCTCATTACGTCATCCATAGAAAATTCACCGGTAATTATATCTGCCCGTTCGGTGTCTTTAAAGTGTGCTTTTATTTTATTGGGCATCTCATGCTCAATACAACGCATACAAATCAGCAGAAAAAATGTCATGGAATGTGCGCCAATATTAAACCTTCGGCGCTCTTCCTGTATAGCTAAGGAGGCAGGTTTTACAAGATGCCAGCATTTTATAAGTGTTTTTTTACCTGCCAGCAACGGCTGACGGTAGATTGTACTTTTATAATATCCCTGCAGCAGGTAATCAATGCCCAGCAACCTTTTTGCATCAGGTTTACTAATATCAGCCTCCAGTTGCAATAACAGGTCGACTACTGCATCCTGCCCGTGATGAAGAGCAATCATAAGACCTGTAAGAGATGTATCGGGAGCAGCAAAGTTAGTCCCGTATTTTTGCACCACCCTTTTCACTTCCTCCTTACGTCCCAGGCGGCAGTTTTTTGCATATTCTTTACCATCGTTGCGAAGCTCTTTCATATACTGCATAGCCCGCTGAAACTGCAGCTTTGCCAACTGGTCTATCCATTCTGTTTTATGATGCGTAAGGGCATATTGAAACAATTGTTTTCTTTCTTTTTTTACTTCATGTTCTTTTTTTGCAGGGTCAAGCGCTGTAAGTTTGATCTGCTCCAATTGTTCGGGGCTTAAGTATTCGTAGCCTAAGTATTTGGCACGTATCTGCTCTGCCTGTTCATGCTTGCCCTGCTCTTCAAGGCGGCGTGCCTCTTCAAGCCATGCCTGCTTGTCAGATTTTTGTTCTGCTACCTGCAGCGGTTTTGTTATCTGCCTTAGCGATAACAATTCCAATGCAGCATGGTTAACCTGCTTCTCAAACAAATAAATATTCTTAACCGACCTTGTAATAGCTACGTAAAACGAGTTGATGAAGAATTTATAAATCTCAGCATCTTTATTGCTCTTATTGGCAGATCTTGCATAGTTTAATTCGTCATCCTGCAAGTCGGATGACCCGACACCATTGATGATTTCATTGAATTCATCAGGGTTAGCCGAAATAAAATTAAGCAAGATCACATTTTCATATTCAAGGCCTTTTGCTTCCTGCACCGAAAAGATCAGGGGCGTTTTAAAATGTTTTCGCGCTTCTTCTTTCAAATGACTACCGGCTACAATAACAGCATAATGCGTAGAGTTTTGGGTTTTGCGGTTTAGTTCTGCTTTTACTTTGTCATCATCCTGCATCAGCAATACTTCGCCGTCCTGGGTGCTGATGGTATTTATGAGGTAATTACTTTCTTTATCAATGGAACCAAAGCGGGCATTTTTAATTTTAAGCAGGGTGTTAGATAACCTAACCACCTGCGGAGAATTGCGGTAGTTAGTTTGCAAAATGCGCACTTGCTTGTTATCGGTACCGTGCTGGTACAGATAAGTTTTAATCTTAGACCACGAAAAAAAGTTTGGATGCACGATCTGGTTACTGTCGCCGGTAAGAATAAAATGCCCTTTGTTTGTCAGCGATTGCATAATGCACTTCAACTGTATGCCGGTAATATCCTGCACTTCGTCGATCATAATATAATCGTAACGGGGCTTTACCAGTGGCAGGTATTCAAACGAAAGCATATTACTGTCATAGTAATTATTTTCTTTCATCCACTGCAGGTATTTGGTAAACAGGCCATACACCTGCTCCCTTTTATCAGCCGCAAAAATGGACTGTTTAATGCCAAGCAGTACATATTCTTCTTTGTTTAAAAATGCGGCATGCAATGGCGAACCGGTGAGTAC
>CAXUMK010000113.1:15685-16698 GCA_964251885.1 uncultured Segetibacter sp.
TACGCCTTTAAACTCTTCGTACACACGATGAGGTTCGTTTATTTTAAACTGCTGCGCATGTTTGCTGAACCACTGTTCAAAAACCCTGAAGTTGATCTCCTTCCCTTCCGGTATTTGCCACGTTTCAAGGTATTGCTGAAACGATAAAAAATCCACTTCACTCTCTTCATTTTCGAACCCGTTCGAAAAATAGAGTTTACGCGCATTTTCGACCAGGTAATTACTTAGCGAAATGTAGGCTATGTTTCCATGCAACTGCTTCAGTTTTTCTAATACCAGTACCGTTTTGCCGCTGCCGGCCGAGCCGATGATAATTAATGGAGGATGAACCGAAAATATAGCTTGCTGTGTATCGTCGAATGAAATGAATTTATTCAATACATGAATGTGATAGTCCCTTTCATTTATATAATTCAGGTATTTTATTTCAGATGTTTTTACATCGTCTGTATGTAAAAGTGGTTGCATTGCGTCTTCGTCCGGAAGCTGGGCGCCACGCAAAAATCTTGAATTTGCATAATCATGGTGCTGTATAACTTCGAGCAGCAGTAAGTATCTTTTTTGATTGTAAGACGCGAATGTAAAAAGCAGCCTGTCTTTAAGGTTCAGCCTTGCACGGTAATAACCTGTATTGGTCATTTTGCGCACATCAGCACTTTTAAAGTCGCCTTTGCTTAGTTGCTGTAAAATTTTATCAAAATTTTTTTGTACGCTTTTACTGTCAAGCTGGTTGTAAAATAAAATAGGAAGCATGTATGGAATAATCTTTTGTCTTGCCAGCAGTTTTTAAAAATGGAACACGTAATATTCTTTCGATACCAAAACAAACGACTAACCTACAGGCGAACAAAAAAAAGTATCCACAATCATGTTATTAACTTAACCCCGAAGATATTTCTATAAACACAGTTGCTTTTTACAGATACAAAATAACCGTTAGACTGCTCCCCGAAGAATGTCATAATTTTTTTGAGCCCGGCAGAATTGCTACTATGAATCATTGTTGCGTCGCA
>CAXUMK010000114.1:0-12246 GCA_964251885.1 uncultured Segetibacter sp.
TTTAAAGATAAAGACGGCCGTTATTATTTGCTCTATGGCGGCTGGAGGCATTGCAATATAGCAATGCTTACAGATGACTTTACAGGCTTTGTACCTTTTAAAGACGGAACAGTTTTTAAAGAAATTACTCCCGAAAAGTATGTTGAAGGACCAATGATGTTTAGAAAAAAGAACAAATACTATCTAATGTGGTCAGAAGGTAACTGGACGGGACCTGATTACTCCGTGGCTTATGCCATCTCAGGTTCACCAACCGGCCCGTTTGAACGTATTGGAAAAGTATTGCAGCAGGACTCAACTGTAGCAACCGGTGCAGGCCATCATTCTGTTATACATGTTGATAAAACAGGCAAATGGTATATTGTTTATCACAGAAGGCCACTTAACGAAACAGACCCTAATCACAGAGTGACCTGTATAGACGAAATGAAATTTGACAACAACGGTTACATTATACCGGTGCGAATAACCAAAGAAGGAGTGCAGATGCAAACGACAAAATAAAAATATTCAGAAGAAAGAAGAATTGAATTTGACCTGTTTTTTATTCTTGCCGCCTTTGCAGGTGTTCTTCACCTGCAAACCTCATGTATAATAAAGTCTTTCAGCTTGTTGTGAAGAACACTAACAAAGACGAGACACAGCTTGTAGTAAATACAAACAGCACTATATCTTCCGGAGACAGTCCTATAGCCATTTTTAGATGTAAGTGTCCTGTCGGAACACTTAAACCAGCAAGGGGAACAACATATAACCTTATTACCTTAGTACGTTATTAACACAACACATCTGCCCAAAAATAACTAACCTTATTACCTTATCTCTCATGATTCCTTTCAGGAATGGAACGAATTCAATTTTGAGTTATCAAAACGAAATGAGTATACAAATTGTGGTATCGTGTTCAAGGCTTAATGATAAGGTAATAAGGTTTTTTCTTTCTCTTTTATATCTGTTACTAAGGTAATAAGGTCCTTTTATGCCGGTATCTGTAATGCATTGCTCAAGCCCGGTGCATTACATGGTCGCTCTTGTAGATTGTCCTTTTGTAAGTTCTATGGTTCGTAATTGCAAGGCATGTTCGTTATTGCGAGGCACGAAGCAATCTCATTTGGTTTGCACAAGCTTACTATTGAAAGGAGATTGCTTCGTTGTTCCTCGTCGCAGTGACGGTACAGTTATTCGTTATTGCGAGGTACGAAGCAATTTCATTGGGTTTGAACAAACTTACTATTGCAAATGGGATTGCTTCGTCGTTCCTCCTGCCAATGACGATACGGTTCTTCGTCCAGCTAAGCAAGGCTGACAATGACGGGACTATGAAATGCCCTCAGAAGGGCACTGAAGCCGGGGTTGTTGCATAAAGAATGATAAGTACAAGTGAGTGACACAACGATGCTTAATAGTAGTAATACTGCCGGCTCATAAAATGTATTGCACATTTTATACGGCTTTAGGAATAGCAATTATTAATGCAAAATAAAGTATAACAGTAAACGTAAGTACAAGCTTTAATCTCTAAACAAGACTATCGTCTCTTAAACCGAAAGTATTTGGGTGCTGGCAATAGGTCCAGTACTCAATTATACATTTCATCATAGTAACAATTTCTTCAAAAGAATTGGGCTTTCTGAAATATCCCTGCACTGATAGATCATAAGCAGTATGAATGTCTTTGCGATGCCCGCTTGTAGATAAAAATAAAAAGGGAACGCTTCTTAATCTGAGAAGCTCATCATCATGCAGTATTTGCTTAAGCTCAAAACCGGTAAGTAAATGCATATTTACATCACATAAAATAAACAGAGGCTGTAAGTCTGATTTTTTTAAAAAAGATAATGCCGAATTACCCGATTTGAAGCAAAGCAGCTCATTCTCTACATTCAGTTCTCTGATTGCTTCACTAATTAACTGAATGTCTTCATCATCATCATCAATAATAATAATTGGATTATTTTTTTCTGTTATCATAGAAAAATGTTGGTACAAAGTATAACAATAGAGTGATTAATAAAAAACTTTCCTTCCATGTTTACTATTTACTTTTTTCGAAACATTACTGCAGCTAAAACTTATTTTTCAGCAATTGAAAGCATTGCTTCGCAATCTCCAGTTCTTCATTAGTCGGAACAATCAAAACCTTGACAGCAGATCCATCGGTATTAATTTCCCGAAGACCTGCTGTTTGTAAATTGTTCCGTCCTTCATCCAGTTCAATTCCAAGAAAACGCATATCGGTGCAAACACGGTTTCTGATGTTTGTATCATTCTCCCCTACTCCTGCCGTAAATACGATTGCATCCAATCCATTGAGCACTGCTACATAAGAACCGATGTATTTTTTAATGCGGTATGCGTACATCTCATAGGCCATTTCTGCTTCGCCGTTGCCATCGGCGATCGCTTTTAAAATATCACGCATATCGCTAAAGCCCGTAAGCCCCAGCATACCACTTTGCTTATTAAGCAATGTATTTACCTTGTCGGTATCGTAGCCCGCTTCATTCACTAAATGAAAGATAACCGAGGGATCAATATCGCCGGAGCGGGTGCCCATTACAAGTCCGCTTAAAGGACCAAAACCCATGCTGGTGTCAACAGATTTGCCGGAATCAACTGCGGCCATGCTGCAACCATTGCCAAGATGAATAGAGATGATCTTTGCATTACTCTTTTGTAAATATTCTGCGGCAAGTGTTGTTACATATTTGTGGCTGGTGCCATGAAAGCCATAAGCACGAATATGAAAGTCTTTATAAAATGATTGGGGGATTGCATAACGGAAGGCTTTTTCGGGCATTGTCTGGTGAAAGGCTGTGTCGAAGACTGCAACCTGTATGGCCTTTGTAAAGATCTTTTCTGCCACCTCAATTCCCATGTAATTGGCAGGGTTATGAAGTGGTGCAAGTGCAAAAAGCTTTTTTATGTCGTCTTTTACCTCTTCTGTTATAACCACTGTAGCAGCAAAGCTTTCTCCGCCATGCACTACACGATGCCCTGCCACATCTATTTCTGCCGGGTCTTTGATCACGCCGGTTTCTTTGTCGGTAAGCAAGGCTGCAACTTCCTGCAAACCAGCTTTATGATCTGGCAAGTTAACTGTTTTTGTAATAACCGTTTCTGCGCCATCTTTAAAAACCCTGTGGGTAATCGCCGACCCTTCCAATCCTATCCGATCAAGCAAACCACTGCAAACAGGCTTTTCGTCAGGCATTTTAAATAGCTGATATTTGATAGAACTGCTGCCGCTATTAATTACAAAAATGTTCATTGATGCTAATGTGATAATGTGATAATGTGCTAATGTGCTAATGTGATAATGTGCTAATGTGATAATGTACTGATGTGCTGATGTGCTAATTTTGCTGATGTGCTGAACTTCTTTCATTGGCAGATTAGCTAATTAGCACATTAGTTTTACTGAACTTCTTCCATTAGCAGATTAGCTAATTAGCAAATTAGCACATTAGTTTTACTAAACTTCTTCCATTAGCACACTAGCTAATTAGCACATTAGCTAATTGATTTCCTGCGCCTGGATAGCGGTAATAATTACTGTATTAAAAATATCGTCTACGGTACAGCCACGGCTGAGGTCGTTAACGGGTTTGTTAAGTCCCTGCAGCATTGGGCCAATTGCCAAAGCGCCTGTCTCCCGCTGTACTGCCTTGTAGGTATTATTACCTGTATTCAAATCGGGAAAGATGAGTACGCTCGCCTGTCCCGCCACTTCAGAATTGGGAAGCTTTTGTTTGCCCACAGTCGGGTCTACAGCGGCATCATATTGTATTGGTCCTTCCACTTTAAGGTCGGGTCTTTTTTGTTTCACTATTTCTGTAGCCTTCCGCACTTTATCTACGTCTTCGCCTTCGCCCGATGATCCCGATGAATAAGACAGCATGGCAATACGCGGCTCAATGCCAAAGCGCTGACTGCTGGCTGCGGATGAAATCGCTATCTCGGCAAGTTGCTCTGCAGTTGGATTAGGATTAACAGCACAATCGCCGAAAACGGATACCCGGTCTGCAAGGCACATAAAAAAAACGGAAGAAACAACTGTGATGCCGGGTTTGGTTTTAACAAACTGCAAAGCCGGCCTGATAGTATGCTGGGTTGTATGAACAGCGCCTGACACCATTCCATCGGCATGACCTTTATATACCATCATCGTTCCGAAATAAGAAACATCGGTCATTAGGTCACGAGCCATTTCCATATTCACACTCTTATTTTTGCGCAATTCGTACAAGGTGTTTACATAATCTTCATAATACTCCGATTGTGCAGGATTGATAATGCGGATACGGGTAAGATCAAGACTTAAACCTAACCTTTTAACTGAGGCAGCAATTTCTACCGGATCACCGAGTAAAGTAAGCGTTACCACTTCTTCATTCATCAGCCGTGCAGTTGCTTTCAGTATGCGTTCATCATTTCCTTCGGGTAAAACGATGTGTTTAATGTTCTTTTTGGCCCGGGTTGTCAACTGGTATTGAAACATGTGAGGCGTGATACCTTCTGATGCAAAGGTGACTATCTTTTGGTCGAGCGCCTGCATATCGATGCTCTTTCCAAAAATGCTGATAGCCAACTGTATTTTTTTGGTGTTATCCGGTGTAATCTTCGATTTTATAGCACCGGTTTTTTGAGACGTCTCAAATGTTCCTGACTGCACGAGTATAACAGGAACGACAGTTTGCAAACCTTTCAGCAATCGCATGATTGGTTCCTCCGGCATATAGCCGGCTGTCAGTACTATACCAGACACTTTAGGATAGCTTGCCGACAGGTTTGCCTGCATGGCAGCAATAATCATATCACCGCGGTCTCCGGGAGTTATAATAACCACATTTTCTTTTAGGTGATTTAAGAAGTTAGGCACATTCATAGCGCCTACAACAAAATTGTCAACCTGGTTACTTAGTTGTTGCCCGCCTATCAGCAGTTCGCCACCAAGGTTTTCAAAAATCTCCTTCATGCTTGGGCTTGCCAGAGAGTTGTTCTCAGGTATAACCGACAGTATCATTCCGTCGGTGAATGTACTGGTAAGTAACTGGCGAACATCGTCTGCCTGTTCGGGCTTCACCTTGTTTACCACCGCAGCAATCACTTGCACTTCACGAGAGTGAAAATTGCGCAGCACATTCAGCACACCACTCACAATTTCTGCGGTGCTTTTATTTTGTCCCGAGCTTACCACAATAACCGGTGCGCCCAGGTTTTTTGCAATAGACAGGTTCAGTTCAAATTCAAAAGCAGTTCCTTCACCCAAAAAGTCACTTCCCTCTATCACTGTAAAATCGTAGTCTTCCTCTATCCTCTTAAACTTACGGATAATTGTGTTCATCATACTGCCCCTGTTCTCATTCTCCATCTCCCGCATCGCCTGAGACCGGGTAAATGAGTAGGTATCTTCATACAAAATATCCAGGTCAAAATAAGTGATGACCGTTTCAATATGCACGTCCTTGCTTTCGGGGGAGCCGGTATTGATTATTGGTTTGAAATAGCCGATGCGTTTAGTCTTTCCAAGCAGCATATTCACCAGCCCTAAAGCAACCACCGATTTGCCGCTGTAAGGCTCGGTCGTAGCTATATAAATTGATTTGGTCATACCTCTTCTCTTTTCATTGTATGCGAAGGTGAGAAAATGAATTGTCATTACACATGACAAAAGTCATTTACATTTGTTTTTATTTGAAAGGTGGATGTAGGTACAAAGAGAAGAGGCACACATTGAAATTGTTACCGGCAAACCCTTTGTGCCTTTATCAGTTATACTGTGCAAGGGATAAAAAGGTAAATAGCTTTTTTTTAACTGGTTCGAATTACTACTATGAGTCATCGTTGCCGCCTGCCCGCCAACTTGCAGGTCGTCCCGCCTCAGGCGCATAACGAGTCAACTTAAGATTTTTTGGGGACGAACACTTGTTTTTTGTGATACATTGTTGTGTCACTCACTTGTACGTCCTGTACATTATTCAGCTTTCAACCACAAAATCTGCTTGCCTTACTGTCAGATGAGAACCCTGAAAGGGTTAAATCAAAGTAGCCACGGGTGCAACCCGTGGTTGCTTCAAAAAAGGGTTATAACAACCCCAAAGGGGTTGAATATTTTAGCCTCCTTTATGACTTTCTAATCAAAACGGTAAGTTTTCCTTTTTCGAAAATTATTATTCCACAATATTTGTTGTTCAACCCTTTCAGGGTTGTTGAAATAAATCTCTTTTACCACGGGTTTCACCCATGGCTATTCTTGTTTAAGCCCTTTTGGCTTGGCGCACATAAAAAAGGCTCCTTTTGAGAGCCTTTTTTATGTCTTTTAAGAAGTGTAAACGGTGCGAATTAATAATTGGGATTGACCACAACTGCACTACCCGCTGCGGGAGTATTCTTTTGAATTTCATCTGCAGGAATATCCCAATAATCCATAAAATTATAATTGATAGTGGCGTTGGTATAAACAGTTTTATTATAAATCATTACAGTGCCGTATCTACCTCCTCCATTTGCTATGCTGTATGTCCAGCCCCATCTGCGGGTATCATAGAAAGACAGACCACGGAGAGCAAGGGCAGCTAATCTTTCCATTGTTAACTCTTTAAGCGCTTGAGTTAAAGTTAAACCGGTGCCCTTTACTGCAGCAACACCAGCACCCTGAAAACTTCTTACATTATCAATATAACCCAGGCCGGTTTCAATATTCCCGGTTCTGATACTTGCTTCTGCGAGCATCAAGGCATTCTCTTCATAAGTAGGTCCAATATAAATTTCAAGTTTACCAACCTGACGCGAGCCTAAAATAGGGATGCCAAAACTTGAAATAGGAACGCCGTTTACACTATCCTTAGCTCCATCTGCTAAACTCCATCTTGTACTATTGCTATTCGCATCACCATAAAATGTTCCGTTTTTCTGTGTAAAGTTGGCAAGTCTTTTATCGCCCGATTTAAAATTCTGCACTAATCTTTCACTAAGCTTGTAAGTGGTTGTTTGATTACTGGCTGTTAAAATTCCTGCAACAGAACCACCGCTTTGCGAAAAGAAAGAATTAGACGCCGAAGTTCTGCCTGTAAATACATAATCACCTTGCTGAATGCCCTTATTACAATATGCTATAATAGCCTGCCAACCGGCAGATGACATTACCGGAACAGAAGCCTTACTAATAGTTGCAGCGGGATTGCCGTTGACAAAAGGGGAAAGATAATTAAGGAGTACATTACGCGCCAGCATTGTATTGATCGTTCTAATCCATTGTACGGAAGACAAAGGTCTTCCAAGACCCACTTGATTTTGCTGAGGAATTAATTCTGCAATGATAGTGCTATAATCTCCCTGATTGGAAATACCGCTAAGAAGGGTCATTGCCAGGTTTAGATTTTTATTAGACTCAATAATAATGCTATCCTGAGGTAAATACTTACTAATGATTTCGTTAGAATGATCTACCACTAAACCTGCATAATACAGGGTTCCAATTTGTGCATAAGCGTAACCTTTCCACCAATAACACCAGGCTTTAATAGTGTTAGCCTTATCGGTACTTAAAGAAGGAACATTTGTCAAATGTTCTAATGTAAGGTTACATACGTTATTTAAAGCGTACATGTTTACCCATTCATAGTATAATGCATTATTTGCATTTGCACTTGCCGCAGTAGTATTAAATCCCCTGATTATGCTTACTTCGGGAGATGGGTTTGTAAAAACAGTGGATGGATCATTTGGATCAGCCTGGAAATTCTGAGGCACACCCATAGTAGTGGTTTGGTTATTTGATCCCTGGCCACCACCTATTACGTCACCCATCAGTTCATGATAACCCCAGGGAAGTGAAAAATAACTATCTCCCAGCCAAACATCGCTATAATTAAAGCCGTTCCAATAAACACCGCCTTTGGCAAAAGCGGTAATTCCGGTCTCTGAAGTTACGTTACCCGCAAAGGTTGGATCATTTGGATCCTTTACATCCAATTGTTTTTTACACGAGCTAAAAATGATTAATAGTATCGCCGGTAAAACGAAATATACATTGTATCCTTTGCGTTTTTTATTTAGGTTGAATTGTATTTTCTTCATCACACTAATAATTTAAGATTACGAATTAAAATCCAAAGTTCACTGTAAGCTGATATGACTTCATGTTTGGAACGGTGCTATGGTCTATACCCCTGTCGAAAGCAGAATTTGACGCACCGGAACTAATTTCAGGGTCTAAGCCGGGATACTTAGTAAACGTCAACAAATTTCTACCAGTCAACACCAACTGGCATTTTTTCAACCACTCCTGACTAGCAAACCTTGAAAAATCAACACCTACAGAAATATTCCTGAGCCTTACAAAAGAAGCATCATAATAGAAATAATCTTTTGTAACATTATTGCCCACGCCTTTGGCAGTACTGCCGAGAGCATAATAGGCGCTGGCGTAATAAGCGGTAAAAGCACCGGTTTCACCATTAATGGTAACAGGCTTGGTAAAGTCGCTGCTGATACCATCGCGGTACATCCATTCATTTGTCTGGTTGTAGAGATGCGAGCCATGTATCCAATCGAACTGGAAACCAAAGGAAATCGTATTTTTCCAGGTTACGCTGTTAATAAACGAAGACGTGAGAGTGGGGTTAGGATCGCCAAATGAAGTTGCTTCATCAGAAAAATAAATTGCTTTGGTTACTTTATTTACTACCCTTCCATTCACTATTTCGTAGCCTGCCTGATCAGCCGGTGCGATAAACGGTGTTTTTCCATCTGCTCTTAGTGCCGAAGTACTGGTTAAAGCTTTATACCCATAAATTTCTCCGATTCTTTTTCCTCCGGAAAGTATTAAACCTGAACTTCCGGCACCGCTTGTAAGAGGTATATCTCCACCAGCAACTGCATCAATCATTGATATCTGATGCCCAAAATTGGCTGTGAAATCCCACGTAAAATCTCTGGATGCTAAAACTGGAATATTTACAGCAAGTTGCCACCCATGAGAGGATAAGGTAATAGCATTGGTTAATAGTTGTGTTGCACCTGTAGAAGGAGGTACAATTTGAGGAAAAATAGCTCCATCGGTATGTCTTTTCCAAACTGTTGCTGAGACGTTTATCGAACTTAACCAATCGCCTTTACCTGCTTTAAAAGATAGATCGGTACCTACCTCTGTTTCTGAAGAAACTTCCACATTGAGATTAGGATTCCTGGAAGCTGTCTGATTTGTATAGGTGATCTCATTGCCTGTAGGCTGTAAATTAAGAATAGGGTATCTGTCAAACGGACCGGGTTGTATACCCGCTTTACCATAAGCAGCTCTTAGTTTGAAAGCAGAAATTACATTATATACACCTTCCCAAAAACCAAAAGATGGCAGATTTAAATACCCGTTAAAATGGGGGAACGTAAACGGTTTTGAACCTGCTCCAAAAGCCGAAGAATAATCCGTTCTAAATCCTCCCGTAATACCTCCATAATTTCCAAAATCAAATTTTTGATCTACTAAATAACCATAAGTTACAAAAGGCTGAATATAATCATACGCAGTATGTTGGCTTTGAGTAGATAACAAATTAAACGGAGGGTTGAAAGGCAAAGTTTGACCCCATGTATCCAATTCTTTGTAGTCGTTCCTGCGATAGTCGAACCCGACCAGCGTGCTTGTTTGTAAAGGGATGTGAATATTAAAATCTCTGTCAAAGTCAGTTCTGAAAGTTGCGTTACCCAAAAAGTTTTGCTTTATATTGTTATATTGCCAGTTGTCAATTTCACCCGTTTCATCGGTACCGTAATATGACGCCCAATTTTTCTGATCCTCTGTATTTCCATTCAACGATTGGTTATAAATAGTCCAGATATCATTTTCATTTTTATAGGTTATCCCATATTTTGCATCCAGGCTAAGAAATTTATTGACCTTGTAATTAGCATCGAAATTTTGAATAATATCATAACGCTTACTGTCGCCTTTGGTATATTCTAATCTGTAATAAGGATTAAAGGCATTGACACTTAAAAAGCTGGCTTTTTGAAAGGAAGCATAATTTCCTCCTGTAATGGTATCCGTTAAGCTAAAGAATGGGGATGTATTTAAAAATCCGTAAACGCCATTCACGTCAGCATTGGCAGTACCAAGCCCAAATCCAGCGCCACCCGGAGCGCCGAGGCGTGGGTGTAATGTATTTTTGGTATAAATTAAATTAGTTGTCGACCGAATCGTAAAATTTTTGAATACTTCAAATCCCAGGTTAAGCGTCATGTTTGTTCTGTCCAAATATCCATTATTCTTTAAAAAGGGAGATTGTGTGTGGTTATTGGAGAAACCAAAGTTAAAATCAATTTTATCACTGCCGCCGCTCATGCTAACCGAATTATTTGTGGTTATACCCGATTGAAAAACCTGTTTGAAATGATCATAATAATGAAGATTTCCAACATAAGGCTGGTCTGCCTTATTGCGTGGATCTAATATTCCATAACGGGTGTAATTTTGTGTAACACCCGGAACATTATTGGGTAAACCAGGAATATTACTCCCATATTTGTATGCGATAGAGTTTGAACCTATAATAACTCCTGTCACGGGATCTATTTTAAGTAAGTCACCTGCATAATATCCTAAGCTAGAGTCTGTACCTGCTGAAATAATATTACCACTGGCATCAGTCAAAAAAGGGTGTTTATCTGCTTTACCAAAATTACCCGAATTAATAAATGAATTGTGCGCTACACTCGATGATACGCTGATGTTCATTCTGCCCTTTATACCTTTTTTGGTAAAAATCTGGATAACGCCATTGGCGCCTTGCGCACCATACAAAGAAGCAGATGCAGCGCCTTGTACAACTTCTACCCGTTCTACCTGGCTAAGATCGACCATGGTTAGATTTTCAAAAGGAATTTCAATTCCATCCAGTAATATCAAAGGTCTTGTACCGCCCTGAACTGAGTTTATACCTCTTAAAACAATATTGACCTTATCACCAGGATTACCTGACACGGAAGAAATTTGAGCACCCGGTATTTTACCAACTAATGCCTGATCAACAGAGGCAGTAGTAACGGAAGGAAGTTTACTTCCGGTAATAGATTCTACTGAAATACCGAGTTTCCTCTTACTTGTTGCTACACCTGTACCTGTCACGACTACTTCACTCAGCGTTCTTACATCTTCTTTAAGACTAATGTTTGCCGCAATACCTGCCTTCGCCTTTACAGCACTTTCATAAAAACCAATAGAAGAAATAACAAGAGTCTCTTCAGCTTTTTTTGCGTCGATAGAGAAGTTTCCTTCGGGAGAAGATATTACAGATCTGCCGCCCTTGATGGTAATGGAGGCACCGGCGATGGGTGAACCGTCTTTTGCACTTGTAACCTTTCCCGTAATAATTCCCTGGGAAAAAATTTCAATACACAGGCACAGAAAGCCTGATAGCAGAAATAGAAGTTTTCTCATTTCAATTGTTTTGGTTTAATAATTATATACAGAAAAAATAAATACAGAGTTAAAAGCAGCAGTCGTTAGTAGAAGCACAGAATAATACGTGGGCAATGAAGTATTACTACACTAAAAATAGTGAGGAAAACTTGAATAAAACAAAAAAATAACAAATTTTGTTAAATTATATATTTCAGTTAAAGAAATACACAGGCGGATTTTAAAAAGGATAAACGGGAGTTGCAGTAAAAAAATCCTTTCAAATACGTTTAATTCTACTTTGCCATGTTTTAGTTATTTGTCGTTTTGTTGGTTAAACCGTCAGTTGTATTTCATGGCGACTACAGTTGCGTCGCACTCTTCCTTTGAACGTACTTATTTCGGCAAAAAATAGCCGTCACTGCGAGGAGAGCCTGTCCAGAATTTTGTTTTCGGGAAACGACGAAGCAATCTCTGCTATCAATAGTAAGCCTGTTCAAACACAATGGGATTGCTTCGTACCTCGCAATGACGATAAACTGTACCGTCATTGCGAGGAGGAACGACGAAGCAATCCACTAACAGTAAGCCTGTTCAAACACAACAGGATTGCTTCGTACCTTATAATGACATCCACTCTAACCCTTTGAAAAACAAGAAGTAACGTATGGATGTCATTCAGCTTTTTTTCTTTTTTGGCTCCGAAAAAGTCGTTACTCGCAATGACGATAAACTGTACCGTCATAGCGAGGAGGAACGACGAAGCAATCCACTAACAGTAAGCCTGTTCAAACACAAATGGGATTGCTTCGTACCTGCCAATGACGAATGGTTAGAAAATTAAC
>CAXUMK010000114.1:12256-16493 GCA_964251885.1 uncultured Segetibacter sp.
ATTGTTATCTCCGCATTTTTTACTTTTTCCGGCCTTATGATAGTGCCTTCAGTTAGATGGTCTAAACCACTGAACACGATGCGGTCACCTGCTTTTACACCTTCTTTTACAATGTAATCGGTGCCGCTTTTGCCAACAATGTCGAGTGCTTGTTTGCTCACTTTATTACTATCCCTCACGGCGTACACAAAGACCTTATCCTGCACTTCAACAGTGGCCGACTGAGGCACGAGGATCGCATCGTTGTGCTGTTGCTGTAGCCTGATTTTACCGGTATTGCCGGAACGTAATAGGCTTTGCGCATTAGGGAAAACGGCACGCAGGGTGATAGCCCCGGTATTCTTATCGAACCGGGCGTCTACCATATCAATTCTTCCTTTTTGAGGATAGATGGTATTGTCAGCTAAAACGAGCGATACCGGTGGCAATTTCTTCAATTTATCGTTGAGGCTGTTGCCCTGGTATTGGGATTTGAAATGGATAAAATCAGTTTCTCCAAGTGCGAAATAAGCATACACTTCATGCACATCAGATAGCTGGGTAAGCGGTTCAATATCCGTGGGTGAAACAAGGCTACCACGTTTTTTTGGAAGCCTTCCGATGTAACCACTTACAGGCGCTTTCACCAAAGTATAACCCATATTGATTTTTGCAGATGAAACCACTGCCTTAGCCTGGGCAGCATTGGCTACAGCAATCTTGCGGGCTGCCTGCGCCACCTTTAACTGGTAGTCAGATACTACCTTGTTTTGCACCAAAGGAGTCAGTTTATCTATCTCTAACTGTGCATTTGTAATAGCAGCTTCAGCGGCCTGAAGGCTTGCAGAGGCGTTATTCAGTTGCGCATTATAAGCCTGGGCATTGATTTTAAACAGGGGTTGACCGGCAGTTACATACTGGCCTTCGTCTACTAAAACTTTTTCAAGAAAGCCTTCTACCTGGGGCCTGATTTCAACATCTACCTTTCCCTGTAATGATGCTGTATAATCCTGTTCAGTGATAGCAGATGCCGAGGCGATAGTAATTACTTCTGCCGAAGGCGCTTCAGCAACCGGAGCAGGCGTTTGGGGTTGTGAACATCCAAATAAAAGGATGAGAAAACTAAGTGTAATAATACTTTTCATAATTAAATCATTTAACGGTGTTAACCAATGAGATTAAAAAAAACGGTTTTCAAACCGGCAAAGCAATCGTGTGAAAACAGCGGGGGCAACATTAACAGTACTAAGTCATTTAACAGCGTTAAGTTTAAAGGCAAAAAAAATCTTATCCTGCAACAGCTCTGTTGATAGCTCCAATAGCATCTTTTAAAACCTGCCTGTTAATTTCGTCTGTGGTGCCACGGTTCACAAGATTTATAGATACAAGTCCGTGAACAACAGACCAGTAAGTAAAATATCTTCTGCAAACTTCATCTTCAGAAACGAGCTTTCCATTACTTAACGCCTTAATAGCATCTGTAATCAATCTCGCCGGCGCTTCTGCTTCCGGTGATTTTTGCATTGAGCAGCAATTCATTTGCACTCCAAACATCAATTGGTAAAGCTCCTTTTTTTTGAAGGCAAAGTTCCAGTACGCCATCCACATTGCTTCCAATTGATCACCCGGCAGTTCGTGTTGGTTTTTGGCTTCTTCCATTTCCTTTGCTAAATAGAGATATCCTTTCTTATTCAGTTCTGCTAAAATTGCTTCTTTGTTAGAGAAATACTCATAAATTATTGGCGCTGTATATTCTATTTCATCAGCAATCTTACGCATGCTCAATGCCTGCCATCCTTCCTCTTTTACAATTTTATAAGCCGCCTCCAGAATGTTTGCCCTGGTATCGTCTTTCAATCGTTGAATTCTTTCTTTGCTTGCCATTACTTTTATTCTTTACACGCATAAATCATTTAACACTGTTAAGTAAAGGTAAGAAGGATTAGAATTAACTACCAAATTTATTTTTAAAAACTTTTCAAGTTGTTGGAAAAAACATTCATTCCCGATTGTTTTGCCAATGTATACTGCACGCGGGATAAGACTCCCGCTAACGGGACAAGTAGTGCATTGCTGAATAATGAACAAACGTAAAAGAGTGCGACGCAACGATGCCTCATAGTAGTAATACAGTTCGGCCCCCGAAAAACCAGTACACATTTTTATTGAGTGCAAGAAATAATCGCTCAAAAGTATATCTTCCTGAAAAAAAGAAATTGAATTATTCAATGTTTTGAAACCTGTTGTTTTATATCATTTATATTTAAGCACCTGATTTTATTTTCTAAAAACCAAAACCATGCAAAGAATAATTTTTACAGCGCTGTTTGTATTGTACAATCTTTTCTCATACTCTCAGCCTTTAAGCAGTAAAGCCATTGACAGCCTTGTCGAACGTTCTATGAATGCATTTGATGTTCCGGGCATAGCAGTAGGTGTTATAAAGGATGGAAAAGTAATTCATGCAAAAGGCTATGGTGTACGGTCTTTGAATACCATGCAAAAAACGGATGAGAACACTTTGTTTGGTATTGCCAGCAATAGCAAAGCATTTACTGCGTCTGCACTTGGTATTTTGGTTGACGAAGGAAAAATAAAGTGGGATGATAAGGTGCGTGACTACATTCCGGAGTTTAAATTATATAATCCTTATGTGACGGAAGAATTTACGATACGTGACCTGCTCACACATCGCAGCGGTCTTGGTCTTGGTGCAGGCGACCTGATGTTTTTTCCTGACTCCAGCGATTTTACTTTAAAAGACGTTATCTACAACCTGCGTTTTTTAAAACAGGTTTCCGGCTTCCGTACAAAGTACGACTACGATAACAACCTGTATATCGTTGCCGGAGAAGTGGTGTCGCGTGTATCGGGCAAAAGCTGGGATGATTTTGTGGAAGAAAGAATTCTTCAGCCACTGCAAATGAATAAAACGGCTACCTCATTTGACCGGCTAAAAGACAAAACCAACGTGATTGATGGTCACGCACCTGTAGATGGCAAAGTGCAGGTAATTGCACGAAGTACTCTTAAAGTAGGTCATTCTGCCGGAGGCATTAATTCGAATATTACCGATTTGTGCAAATGGGTTCAGCTATTATTGTCTCGTGGCAAGTACGGCGAGGGAAACAGTAAACAAATATTTTCCGAAAGCGTGTCGAAGGAGCTTTGGTCACCACAAACCATTATACCGGTTAATAATCCGGGTCTCTACAATACCCACTTTTCTGCGTATGGATTGGGTTTTGGCCTGAACGATGTAAATGGTTATAAACAGGTAAGTCATACCGGTGGCCTGGAAGGGATGGTGACACAAATAACCATGATACCCGAACTGAACCTGGGAATAATCGTTCTTACCAACCAGCAGGAAGGCGGGGCTTTCATATCTGTGAGCAACCAGATAAAAGATGGCTATCTAGGCAGAAAAGGAACAGATTGGGTAACGTTACTGTCCGGCAACAGAAAACAATCTCTTTCCTTCGCAACTTATTTAACGGATTCTGTCTGGCATCAAATAGATGCCGTTCAAAAAACGGGTAAGCCAACAGCGGATATCAATTTATTTACCGGCACTTACCGCGATGTATGGTTTGGCGATATAACTGTTTCAATAAAAAATGGAAAACCGTGGTTTGATTCTAAACGTTCACCAAAGCTTACCGGCGAACTGTTTCCATATAAAGGCAATACGTTTGTTGTAAAATGGAGAGACCGCAGTATGGATGCAGATGCTTTTGTAAACTTTAGCCTTGATGAGCAAGGCATGGGATCAGGAATAACCATGCGCCCAATTTCGCCATTGACAGATTTTAGTTTTGATTTTCAAGACCTCGACTTTCACCGTGTGAAATAGAAATTTTAAAAAAACTGTACTGAAGGATGCTTAGTGTTTCATAAAAAGATATAAGGCTAACCAGAAAGTTATTACGTAAAGAACTGCAGCTAACTTAACGAGGTTCCAACCGTATTTTGAAAAGAAATTTTTAATAGAAGCAATCATTTTATACAAGAGAGGTGCACGTTGTAAAAGAAAATTAAGGAGAATTGCTTTAGTCATAAAATAGGAGTTACACCATGTTTGGCAATTCTATTTAGTATTTTCTGCACGTAAATCTACTATTAATCAAGATTAATCTATAGAAAGAAAAGTTGCTTTAAACTTTATATTATCAAGAAAATGATAAACGAAAAAAAGAGTTGTTTAAATAGTGTCTGTCCGAAAACCTTCTAATCCAATACTGGCTTTGTTTTCAGA
>CAXUMK010000115.1:0-5464 GCA_964251885.1 uncultured Segetibacter sp.
ATAAATTTTGTCATAAAAAACCATTCCATCAGAATGGGCTAACAGGGTTTCGTTATGGTGATAACTTCTGCATTTTCATAAAGGCCGAATTTTTTTAATGGCGGCCACTTCTAATTTTAAGGTATCTTTTTAAAAATTAGCTTTTTTCTTTTGTTTTTCTCATGTTTTTAACGACCTTCGCCGTCCGAAAAAAAATAATCATGGCAAGAGTATGTCAGGTAACTGGTAAGAAACCGATAACGGGAAATACTGTTTCACACTCCAACATTAAAACAAAGCGCAGGTTTTTGCCAAATTTACAAACCAAGCGATTTTATTTTGTAGAAGAAGACCGCTGGATAACAATGAAAGTATCGTCTGAGGCAATTCGCACAATCAATAAAAACGGATTAGCAACTGTAGTGAAAGAAATGAGAGCTAACGGCAGTAAAATTTAACACTCGTAAAATTTTTATACAATGGCAAAGAAAGGTAACAGGGTACAGGTGATAATGGAATGCACTGAACATAAAAACAGTGGATTGGCAGGTACAAGCCGTTATATCACCGAAAAAAATAAAAAAAATTCCCCTGAAAGACTAGAGTTGAAAAAGTTCAACCCGATAATGAAAAAAGTTACGGTTCATAAAGAAATTAAATAAATGTGATAATGTGCTAATTAGCTAATGTGCTAATGAAGATCCCCATTAGCTAATTAGCAAATCAGCAAATTGAATTACCATGGCAAAAGCAGCTAAAACAGCGATTAAGACAAAAGACCAGAAAGCAGCATCAGAAGCAAAAAACTGGAGCAAAGTAATAAAGGCTGTACGCAGTCCTAAAACCGGCGCTTACACGTTTAAAGAAGCAATTGTACACAAGGATAAGGTGAAAGACTTTTTATCCAGCAAGTAATTGTTCTGCTTATTTTAAAATAATTAAAGCTGTCCTTTTAGGATGGCTTTTTGTATTTAGTATGTACACGGGAGTTTTAAAAGTTATTTTTTAATATTTTATAGAAACGATACACATCCTCAAACGAACAGTATAAAGGTGCGGGTGCAACACGTATTACTCCAGGTTCACGGTAGTCAACTACGATACCATTATCTAACATGCTTTCGTGTATTTCTTTTCCGCGTTCTTTAAAATACAAAGAAAGCTGCGTTCCCCTGCCCGCAGGTTCAGATGGTGTAATGATTTCATAATCCAATTTTTGCAACTGATGCAGAAGAAACTCGAGCCATGCAGTCAGTTCTTTACTTTTCGCTGTTATGTTTTCAAAACCTGCTTCTTCAAATATTTCAAGTGAGGCCTTTAATGAAGCCATGTTGAGAATTTGGGCAGTGCTTATGTTCCACCCGCTAGCGTTGGGTTTGGCAATAAAACCTTTTTCCATCTTAAATCTTTCTTTTTCATCATTTCCCCACCAGCCTGCAAAACGGGGAGTAGAAGGATCGTTTGCATATCTTTCATGCACATATAATCCGCCCACTGCGCCGGGGCCGCCATTCAAATATTTATACGAGCACCAAACTGCAAAGTCTACATTCCAGTTATGCAGTTCGAGCGAAACATTTCCTGCTGCATGAGCCAGGTCAAAACCTGCAATGGCGCCTGCTTTTTGAGCGGCTTCGGTTATTGATTTTATATCGAACAGTTGCCCTGTATAATAATTTATTCCGCCCAGCATTACCAATGCAAGACTTTCTGCATTTTCTTCAATCACAGACAAGATGTCTTCGTTGCGCAATATTCTTTCGCCTTCACGAGGTGCGATTTCTATAACCGCTTCAGCAGGATTGAAGTTATAATGCCTTACCTGTGTTTCTATTGCATATTGATCAGAAGGAAAAGCGCCGGCCTCCATTATAATTTTAAATCTCGTTGCTGTTGGTTTATAAAAAGTGAGCATCAGTAAATGAAGGTTCACAGTCAGGCTGTTCATTACCGTTACTTCATCTTCCTTGCAGCCAACAATTTTTGTAAGAGGTTTTTTAAAATACTCCTGGTAATACATCCAGGGATTTTTTGCGGTTAAGAAACCGGCAATGCCCAGGTTCTTCCAGTCATTTAATTCCTGCTGCACCGCGGCCTGCACTGTTTTAGCCTGCAATCCCAATGAGTTGCCGCAGAAATAAATGACGTCTTTATTATCAATTTGAGGAAAGTAAAACTTTTGCTTAAATGAAGCGAGCTTGTCTTCTTTATCTTTTGATTGTGCAAAAGCAAGAGTAGATGTAAAATTCATTAATAGACGTTTAATTTTCAATAATTATTTCGGCAGTGCAATTAAATCAATTACAAGCTTGAAACGTAAAAGAGATTTTTTTTTACTAAAACTTTTACTTTGACAATGTGTTTCTTTGCTGAGTAATGAACTGACAAAGTACAAGTGTTATCCTTTTCTTTCCTTCCACTGGAAGAAAAGAAAACGACAAATCCATGATTGCAACAATGTTTAATAGTACCACTTTAGCTAAGTACAAAAAAATAAAACACATAGAATGGCTGCCAAAACAGATAATTTTCAATCTCCTGACTACTATTTTCTTGACGAATTGCTTACCGAAGAACAAAAAATGGTTCGTGAAACGGTGCGTAATTATGTGAAAAAAGAAATTTCGCCCATCATTGAAGACTATGCGCAAAGGGCGGAGTTTCCACAGCAGATAGTGAAGCAACTCGGGGAGCTTGGATGTTTTGGACCAACAATACCACAACAATACGGCGGTGGCGGAATGGATTACATCAGCTACGGATTGATGATGCAGGAGCTCGAAAGAGGTGACAGCGGCGTAAGGTCAACTGCGTCGGTACAAGGCTCGCTCGTGATGTTTCCAATTTATGCCTATGGCAGCGAAGAGCAGCGCAATAAGTATTTGCCAAAGCTGGCAAGCGGCGAATGGCTTGGTTGCTTCGGATTGACTGAGCCTAACCACGGAAGCGATCCTGCAGGCATGCTTACCAACTTTACAGATGCCGGAGACCATGTCATTTTAAACGGCGCTAAAATGTGGATCAGCAATGCACCTTTTGCCCAGGTTGCTGTTGTATGGGCAAAGAATGAAGCAGGCGAAATACGGGGTTTAATTGTTGAGCGCGGAATGGAAGGATTTACCACGCCAACAACTCATGGCAAATGGAGCTTGCGGGCAAGCACAACAGGCGAACTGGTGTTTGATAATGTAAAAGTGCCGAAAGAAAATATTTTTCCCAATGTAAAGGGATTGAAAGGTCCTTTAGGCTGTTTAAGTAAAGCCCGCTATGGCATTAGCTGGGGAGCGCTCGGCGCAGCAATGGATTGTTACGATACGGCTTTGCAATACAGCAAAGAGCGGGTTCAGTTCAATAAGCCGATCGGCGGCTTTCAGTTGCAGCAAAAAAAGCTGGCTGAAATGATAACTGAAATCACCAAGTCGCAATTGCTGGTATGGAGGCTGGGAACTTTGATGAATGAAGGACATGCAACCCCTGCACAAATATCAATGGCAAAAAGAAACAGTTGCGAAATAGCAGCAAACATTGCCAGAGACGCCCGGCAGATATTAGGCGGTATGGGCATTACCGGCGAATACAGCATAATGCGGCATATCATGAATCTTGAAAGTGTAATTACTTACGAAGGCACGCACGATATTCATCTTTTGATAACAGGCATGGATATAACTGGGTTAAATGCGTTTAAATGAATACGTAAAGTGAAGAAGTGTAAATAGAATTAAAATTTCAGTTTCTTTTAAGGATTTTTTGTTGTCAGTACCGCTGTTAATTGGTTGCTTTATCATTCAGAAAAAGCTAACAGAGTATTCCATAATAGCTGATGCTGCAAACTGAAAGTAGACTTATTCACTTATTTCTTAAAAATACAGATTTGCTAAAACAACTTTTTCAATTGCTGCTGCCTGTTGTAACCAAAACGTTTGAAGATACTTTATTGAAACTCTAATATCATGACAACCATAACTGCAAAAAAACCGCATAAAGCCGGTACAAAAGAATTACATGCTGACACAGCAACACAAACCAAAATTTTTTTAATAGGTATGATGGGCTCGGGAAAATCTTACTGGGCAGAGAAGCTAAAGAAAAAGCTAAAGGTTCCCGCCTATGACCTCGATTCACTGGTTGAGATGATGGAAGAAAAATCGATCCAGGAAATTTTTGCAGAAGATGGTGAAGAATATTTTAGAAAAGCTGAAGCTAAAATGCTGCGGTTATTTGCCGAGAAAAAGCAATTCATTGTATCGTGCGGCGGCGGTACTGCCTGTTATCACGACAACATGAAATGGATGAACAAACAAGGAATTACCATTTGGATAGATGAACCTGTCGAAATTATAACTGAACGATTGTCGAAAGAAAAAAGTCACAGGCCATTGATTAAAGACCTGGACGACGAACAATTAAATCACTTTCTTGAAAAGAAACTCGAAGAAAGGTTTTCCTTCTATGAGCAGTCAGCCTACCGATTAAGTGGTGACCGGCTTACCGAAAGCTCTTTTTCTAAAATCCTGAAAGAGCATGCATAAAACCTTTCTGCAAATAGCAGCATTGCTGGGAGCCATATCGGTGGCATTTGGTGCGTTTGGTGCACATGCACTTAAAAAAATGGTTTCAGATACAGCCGTCAATATTTTTGAAACAGGTGTCCGCTACCAGTTTTACCACGTTTTTGCCCTCGCCGTTATTGGCATTCTTTACCGCGACTTTTCAAACAAATGGATGCTTTGGGCCGGCAATCTGTTCATTATTGGTATTCTTCTTTTTAGCGGTTCTTTATATGTATTGACCTATATTAAAGCTGCAGTAAGACCTAATATGGATTGGGTTGGCGCCATTACACCTTTTGGCGGATTGGCTTTTATTGCAGGCTGGGTTTGTATGTTTATTGGTTTGTATAAGTCAACTGCTTCATAAGCTGCTAAGAAATGTTTTTGGTAGCCGGCTAAGGTTCTGCATTTAGCAGCCGTTGCGTCGCACACTTTTACAGTAGTATAGAAATTGGCTTCAGCTTTTGCGCCGTTAGGTACCTTTGTTGGTTACAGGCTTAAAATGTAGACTTTTGTATGTTCTTATTCTTATTTCCCGAGTCTTTGCTTTCATACACTATTTTCTCCGGCTCAGGTTTTAGTTTGCGGAATATCAAGTAGCATTCGGGTTCGCTCAAACCTGTCTTCCAGCAAAGATATCCTTTAAAAAAAGCGACTGCTTTATACCCGGGAAGTTCAATCTTTTGTTTTCGCGGTATATGGTCCGATGCAAATATGACAACCCCCGGTTGCAAACACTCAATCGTGTCTAAGACATCCTGGCTTGCTCCAACGCTTGTTACATTATTTACCGACCAGTTCCAGAACCGGTGGTTTGAGCCATTATTATGATTGTAGAAGATGTTTTTTGAAAAGTAGGGCAGTATAGAAATATTTTTCCATCCGCTGATATAAATTTTTTCTTTGTCCAACCCATTCGCTTTAATGTATCT
>CAXUMK010000115.1:5476-13016 GCA_964251885.1 uncultured Segetibacter sp.
CAAAGCATCAATGCACCAGTAGATCTGCACGGTTAGCACAAGAGCAATCCCTGCAATTACCGATTTAGACAATCCCTTTGGCTGCTCATTCCTGTATTTTTTAAAACTGATCCACAAAACAAAAATCCATAGCAGAAATAAAATTCCCTGGTGCCAGAGGTTTCTGTATTTCAAGCCGAACAGAATCGAAAGCAATATCAATGGCAGTAAATACAGAAGCCCGAATTTATTTTTAAAGAACCAAATAACTGATGTAGTAAAAATGGCTACAGACACAGCGCCAAAAAGCCATGGCAACTGGGTGTATTCATTCATTACCAATGAACCTCCGATCATTTTCCTGCTTACCGTCCATAAATTTTCCAAATCCCAGTTGGTGTAGCCTGCATAAATCTGATCCGGCGGTGTCATAATCATAAATATGACTAAAAGAGCCATCATTCCAAATAGAAAAAGCGAGATCAACTGATGCGTTCTTGTTTTAATATCCGTAGCCTTCCAGCCTTTGATAATATCAATAAAATGAACAAAGGCAATGGAGCCCGCAATCAAAAATGTGTGTGCACTGATATTGGCTAAAACGCAAAGCAGCAAAACAAATAAATAGGGATGTTTACTCTTCTTATTATAATTAATAGCTATCAAAAACAGGATAGGAGAAATAAGACAATAATTTCTTGCTACTACACCGTATTGAAAAAATACAAAGAATGAAAAAGGATACAATATTTTGATGAGGGCAGGAAAGGGAGAGTACCTTATAAAAAGCCAAACTCCGGATGCAGCAAAAATGGCTGATAAAATATTGATTGTAAAATAAGGCAGTCCTAACTTGGCAGGTACCATCAAAATAAGATGCCACAAGCCAGGAGAACCTTCGTAGCGCAAGTATTTTAAAAACAATTCTTTAAAACCTGTGTCTTTTGCCAGCAGCCAGGCCTGTGCTTCATCCATCCAGGGTTCGTGGTGAGCAACGGCGATGATTAACAAGGTTACATACATGCCAAAAACCACTACCTGGTATTTTTCCTTCAGGTAATCCAATGCCACAAATCTTTTCGTTAAACTGATGTTCATAAAGGTTATACAACAAGTATTTATATCCTTAATCCAAATCTTTCAACTGGTATGCCAATACTGCTCCTGTTTTTCTTTCAGATACTGCCAAATTACTTTGCTACACTGCTTTTTGTATCGGCACAGGCTGTAAGATAGATACGTGCAAATTTAATAGAATATTATGTACGCCCCGGCACTGCTCATGTTAAACCTTCCGGTAACAAAAGAAGTATGCTGGCATCCTTTTATTACAGATGTATGTTTTGATTCTCAATTCTATAAACGTAAAAAAACAGTCTAACAATATGTCTTACCATCTTTCCAAAATTTCGACCCGTGCTCCTAAAGACATGGAAAAAGAAGATACAAAGCAAAAACTGGTAACTATATTAGAAGAACTGGATGAATTGCAAAATCTGCTTTTTGCTGAAGGAAGGCATTCGTTGCTGATAGTGATACAGGGAATGGATGCAAGTGGAAAAGATGGTGCAATTAAAAATGTATTCGGCACTTTAAATCCGCAAGGTGTTGCTGTCACGTCTTTTAAAGCCCCAACCGCCGAAGAGCTTGGTCATGACTTTTTATGGCGTATTCATAAGCATGCTCCTCTCAAAGGCACTATACAGGTTTTTAACCGGTCGCATTATGAAGACGTTCTCATAACGCGGGTACATAATTGGATAGATGATGAAACTGCTTTTAAAAGAATGAAAGCGATTAACCAGTTTGAAAAACTGCTTCTGCAGCACAACCAGACACAGGTGCTTAAGTTTTACCTGCACGTATCGAAAGAGGAACAGCAGCAGCGACTGGAAGAAAGAACTGCGGATGTAAAAAAACAATGGAAGTATAACGAAAATGATTTTAAAGAGGCAAAGCTTTGGGACGATTATATGAAAGCTTACGAAGACTGTTTTGAAAACTGTAATGACATTCCCTGGACAATAGTGCCTGCTGACCAGAACTGGTTTAAGGAATACACAATCGCATCTGCTGTAAAAGATGCTTTGAAAAGCCTCGATATGAAATATCCGGGTATGAAGAAAGAGTGAAGGATGCGTAACAAATAAAGATATTCTTGCTGTAAATATTGCACCAGGCGGAGGATTGTTATGCATGTAAAGAAAAAGTAGATACCCCCGCCCTAAAGGGAGCTATGATCTTCATGCTGAATTACCTATTCTTCAAGTCCCTTTTAGCAATTTGGGCGGCTTGCTATTGCTTTCTCCCCGAAAGCGAATTACTTTTAGTTTTTATAATTTTTAATAAAATTTTAATCTTTTATTATGGAACTAAAAGTTATCCGTTCTGTTCACAACGAAAAATCAACATTGGGAAAGATGTTTTTGAATGGCCAGTTTTATGCCTTTACCTGCGAAGATACTGTAAGGCATATAAACGGTGATGTTACTAAAAAAATACAAAATCAAACAGCTATTGATGCCGGCAGGTATGAAGTAATACTGAGCTTCAGTAATCACTTTCAAAAATATCTGCCTCTAATTCTCAACGTGCCTTGTTTTGCAGGCATTCGCATACATGGCGGCAACACTGCTGAGGACAGTGAAGGATGTATTTTAATTGGGGCGCAGGGAGATATGAAAAGCAGTATAAGCAATTGTGCAAGTAAAGTAGCCAGCCTGGTCGCTGCACTAAAAGCGGTGGAAAAAACTGAAAAGATATGGATCGAGATTGTTGAAGAGTAAAGAGCTTTTGAATATTCTGAATATCCATTACAGTTGCCGGTAATCAATTTATAAATATTTAAACACGGTTTGCTTGTAACTGTCCAAATCCTGTTCGGTGGTTATTTCATCAAATTTTTGTACGCTTCCATCTGCAGATTTTCTTGTTAGTATAACTGGTTCTCCCTGTACGACTGTGCTTTTTGCTTTTGCAAATATCCGTTCAAGTTCCTTAGTATCATTAGTCATTTGAAGGTCTTCGATATCGCTTACATTTATAACGTATTCCTGCATTTTTTAAAATTGATTTTGGTTGGTTAGTAACTGGATATTGTTTTCTTTTTTAGGACTCTTTATAATGAAAGCGTAAGCTGCCTGATGAGATACAGATGCAGTGAGTGACACAACGATGATGCCATGAAAACCAATGCCGGTCAACAAAAGACTTCCTGGTAAGTTGACTATTTCATTACTTTACTTTATCTCTTCTTGCTTTCAGTTCCCGCCATGTAGTTAAAATAATGCCCTGCTGCGATAATGCGTTTTTAAAAGGTTGAGAAAAAGAAAACAAGCAGAAAAAAATATTTCATGCAAATGCATGTTTAAAGAGAGTTTTTATGTGCCGGCTTTAGTTCTTTTTTCGACATCGTTGTGTCACTCCCTTGTACTTTTTGTATTCTTTTCAGCATTAAAAACAGGTTAAAATAAAAGAAGCTTTCATGAAAGCTTTGATTCATCCTTCTCGTTTTGTATTTTGACCGGATGTGCCTGCATGTCGCGGGCTTTCTTAGGTGCTCTTTCTAAAAAGAAACCGTAAAATTTTTAATCCAAATACAATTGCAATGCTCGATCAAATCGCCCCTTCCGAACCATCTCCTGCTTCATTAATTGAACAGCACAAATATGCTGATGCCATAGAATTATTAAAAGGCATTAACTACACCAGCCCCGATGCTGAGCATTTTGCTATGCTTGGCCTTGCCTATTTTTTTAATGAAGAGTATGCACTCTCCGCAGCAAATTATACCAAAGCGCTGGAACTTGACCCCGCAAATAAAGACTGGCAGGAGATGTTGCTGCAGGCTAAAAGCAACGTTATTTCAGAAGTGAACATACCTGTTCCCGATGTGTATTTTTTTGATCGTGAGAAACTGCTAAGCGAGCCTGAAATAGTAAAAGGCGCTTTGCCCGCTACTCCTGCTGAGGCGCCTCCTAAACCAGGGCTCTTAAAAAAAATAGAATTGGCTTTAGGCAATGGATTAGGCGCAGTGTCTACAGCTACAATGGACTTTGTGACTACCACCTACGGAAAAATTGCAGGCTACAGTGGAAAAGTTTGGACCAACTGGTACAGAAGACCTCTGCTGCTGGGTATTTTAACCCTCGCCTACATGCGCGAAAAAATAAATGCCCACAACCTCGTATCAGCTTATCCTGAAGATACGCTTGTTGGCTTTCAGCCCGAGGGGCAAATACCACCGGAAGGAGCAAAACATTTCAGAACCGCCGATGGTAGCTGGAATAATCTGCAAAATCCTAAAGAAGGCGCTGCGGGTACCAGGTTTTCAAGAAATGTAAGTCTTGCGGCCGTTAAGCCCGAAACAGGAGAAAGGTTGCTTACTCCAAATCCACGCGAATTGAGCCGGCATTTTCTTACACGTACCGAAGGAATGAAGGAAGTTCCGTTTTTAAACCTGCTGGCAGCGTCGTGGATACAATTTGAAAATCATGACTGGATCAATCACGGCGAAAATGCATTAAACGATCTGATAGAAATTCCCCTCGCCGACGATGATCCTGCAAGAAAAAAATTCTGGCAAACAAAAATGCTTGTTCCAAGAACACAACCAGATCCTACAAGAATGGATGGTAAAGAAGCTGCGCCCATATCTTTTATTAACGAAGTAACACATTGGTGGGACGCTTCGCAAATTTATGGCAGTAACCAGGAAACCATAGACCGTCTTCGCAGCGGAATAGATGGCAAGCTGAAAGTAAACGAAGATGGAACTTTGCCGATAGGTAAAAAAGGAATTGAAGAAACTGGTTTTGTAAGAAACTGGTGGATAGGCCTTTCTATGTTGCATACTTTATTCACCAGGGAGCACAATGCCATTTGCGATCACCTTAAACAGCATTATCCCGATTGGGATGATACAAAACTCTTTAATGTAGCCCGTCTTATAAACGCCGCCATTACTGCTAAAATTCACTCTGTAGAATGGACACCCGCCATTCTTGCCAATAAAGGGCTTTCAACTGCACTCAACGCCAACTGGTATGGAATACTTACAAACCTTTTAGAGAAGGGCGATCACCTTAAAACCGTGTCGGATATCAATGTAAGAAATCCCGAACTGGGCGGAGTGGTCGGTAACCCGATAAATAAACACAACTCGCACTATGCGCTTACGCAGGAGTTTGTTGAAGTGTACCGTTTGCATTCTCTTTTACCTGAATCGCTGCATATTAAAAAAGTGAATGAAGGTGATGCAATAACTGAAGTTCCATTTGTAGAAACAAGGCAGGCAGGTTCAGCGAAGTTTTCAAAGAAAGTAGGTTTTTCTGATCTCTTTTATTCTTTTGGCAACCAGCAACCGGGGCAGTTGGTGCTTAATAATTATCCCAAATTTATGCAGCAACTCAGCATACCTTTTAACCCGATGTACGATTTGGGCGCTGCTGACTTGCTTCGTGCCCGTGAAAGAGGAGTTCCAAGATATAATGAATTTAGAAGGCAGTTAGGATTGAACCCTATTAGTAAATTTGAAGACCTTACAGACGATAGCGAACAGGTACAAAAGCTGAAAAAATTGTATGGAAGTGAACCGGAAGCAGTAGAAATGCTTGATCTGATGATTGGTACTTTGGCCGAAGGGCACCGACCCGATGGATTTGGTTTTGGTGAAACGATGTTCCAGATATTTATATTGAATGCGACAAGAAGACTGCAGGCCGACAGATTTTATACCGATTGTTATACAGAAGAATATTATACCAAAGAAGGATTAGATTGGATAGACAATGCAAGCCTGAAGTCCGTAATTCTTCGTCATTATCCTGAATTAGAAAAAACAGGCCTGGGAAACATTAAAAATGCATTTGAGCCATGGGATACAGATGAAAGACTTGACCCTGCCCGGCACCCGCTTCGTGGCTGGGATAAAATGCTTAAAAAAGATCCCTGGAAAGGAGATGCATACAAGTGATGCGAATGAATAGGTTTTAAGTAGCCTTTGTAAAAAACAAAAGGAACGAAAATTCTAAGGGTAGTATTTATATTGGTAGAGTGTGCATTAAAGCTGCTTTTATCATTTCTTTTTCATTTTTTGCTTAAAATTCTTTTTTAAAATGTTGGACGATAATGTATAACCTCTTACCTTCGCGCTCCCAATTAGAAAAATTGGGTTAGATTATGTCTCAAAGAATCAGAATTAAACTACAATCTTACGATCATAACCTGGTAGACAAGTCTGCTGAAAAAATCGTGAAAACCGTTCGCAGTACCGGCGCTGTGGTAACTGGTCCTATTCCTTTACCTACTCAAAAGAAAATATTTACAGTTTTGCGTTCACCGCATGTAAATAAAAAAGCAAGAGAGCAGTTTCAATTGTGTACACATAAAAGATTGTTAGACATATATACTTCTTCATCCAGAACAGTAGATGCTTTAAGTAAGCTTGACCTGCCTTCAGGTGTTGAGGTTGAGATAAAGGCATAAAAAACCTCCTCGATCCCCCGAAGGGGGAAGCAGGAAAAAACAATGTCTCTCATGAGACAAAGAAGTTCTTAAAATATCATCTCTCAATCCCGAATGCTTTCGGGAAAAAAGAGCGCTGATTAAATAATTTCCTCCTTTTCTTCCCCCTTTAGGGGATTGAGGGGGGCTACATATGAACAAGCCCTTCGAGGTTTGTTTACCATCGGTACTTCCTCTCTCGCAAGTGAGAAAAACCGGAAAAGGTCGATGGCAAACGGGGATTGAATGACGCACAGCGTTATGTCCCTTTAACATCGGAGGTCAAAACTTTAATAACAATGAAAGGTATTATTGGCAAAAAGATTGGGATGACCAGTATTTTCGGCACCGATGGAAAGCAAACAGCTTGTACAATAGTAGAAGCTGGTCCCTGCGTTATTACGCAGGTTAAAACGCTGGACAATGATGGCTACACATCTGTTCAGATCGCTTTTGGCGATAAAAAAGAAAAAAACTCCACTAAGGCCGAAATAAATCACTTCGCAAAGGCCAATACCACTGCCAAAAGGGTAGTAAAAGAATTCAGAAACTATTCATTAAACAAATCTTTAGGCGATACTGTTACCTGCGACATTTTTACCGAAGGTGAACGTGTCGAAGTAGTAGGAACTACAAAAGGTAAAGGTTTCCAGGGTGTTGTTAAGCGCCATGGCTTTCATGGTGTAGGCGAGGCTTCTCACGGTCAGCATGATCGCCAGAGAGCTCCAGGTTCTGTAGGAGGGTCATCTTACCCTTCAAGAGTATTTAAAGGTATGCGTATGGCTGGCCGTATGGGTACCGACAGAGTAAAGGTGAAGGGTTTGAAAATCGTAAAGATCTTTCCCGAAAAGAATTATTTATTAATTAGTGGTTCTGTTCCTGGCCACAATGGTTCCATCGTTTTAATACAGAAATAATATGCAAGCAGACGTTTTAAATATACAAGGTCAGCCAACGGGCAGGTCGGTAGAATTGCCGGAAGAAATTTTTGGTGCTGAACCAAATGAGCATGTTGTTTACCTCGCAGTAAAACAATATCTCGCTGCACAACGCCAGG
>CAXUMK010000115.1:13026-16335 GCA_964251885.1 uncultured Segetibacter sp.
TAAAGTAAAAACCCGTGCTGAAGTACAGGGTGCCAGCCGCAAGCTGCACAAACAAAAAGGAACAGGTGGAAGCCGTAAGGGTAACATTCGTAACCCCTTATATAAAGGTGGTGGTACTATTTTTGGCCCTAAACCACATCGTTACGATATTAAGCTAAACCGTAAAGTAAAGGACCTTGCTAAAATCAGTGCGCTGTCTTTCAAAGCAAAGGACAATGCAATTGTCGTTATTGAAGATATCCATTTTAAAACGCCTAAAACAAAGCAGTTCATAACTATCATGGATACATTGAAAGTATCAGATAAGAAGACATTGTTTGTTGTTCCGGAGTACAACGAGATTTTGCACCTGAGCAGCAGGAATATTCCAAATGCAGCAGCAGTATTGTTGAGTGATGTAAATACTTATGAAATTGTAAATGCTGATATACTTGTGCTAACTGAAAGTGCTGCAAAGATTTTTAGTGAAGACGAAGAAGCCGTGGCAGAAGCATAAACAATGTGGTAATTTGAAAATGTGCTAATGTGATTATAGCATTTTCAAATTTTCAAATTTTCAAATTTTCAAATTTAATGTAATGAAACTCTCAGAAGTTTTAGTTAAACCGATACTTTCAGAAAAAGCAAATGCCCAGCAGGAAAAGTTGAGAAGGTATGCTTTTAAAGTTGGCCGTAAAGCTAACAAGCTTGAAATAAAAAAAGCGGTCGAAGAATTTTACGGAGTAACTGTTACTGGTGTAAATACTACTGTAGTACCGGGTAAAAATAAAACGCGCTATACAAAAGCTGGTTTTGTAAAAGGCCAAAAGCCTGCTTACAAAAAAGCGCTTGTAACTGTAGCAGAAGGTGAGACAATAAATTTATACGGAGATATATAGGACGCCCCAACCCCTAAAGGGGAGTAAGGCAAAGAATGGCGTAAACTGCCTTCAAAGTTGAGAAATAATCATTGTTAACTAAATCATTCCCTTTAGGGTTAGGGCTATGGCACTAAGAAAATATAAACCGACGACTGCAGGCACCAGGTGGCGAATAGGTAATGCTTATGCAGAGATCACTACAGACACTCCTGAAAAGACTTTGCTGGAGGTAAAAACCCGTACAGGTGGCAGGAACTTTCAGGGTAGAAGGGCAATGCGTTACATTGGTGGCGGCCACAAAAAGATGTACCGTGTTATTGATTTTAAAAGGGATAAGAAAAACATACCATCTACTGTAGTAAGCATTGAGTACGATCCAAACCGTACTGCATTTATTGCTTTGCTTCATTATGCTGACGGTGAAAAGAGATATATTATCGCTCCTCAGGGTTTACAGGTAGGTGCGACAGTTTTAAGCGGCGATGCCGTTGCGCCTGAATTGGGACACGCATTACAAATGAAAAACATGCCTCTTGGTACAGTGGTTCACAATGTTGAAATGCAACCCGGACAAGGTGGAAAGTTGGTGAGAAGCGCCGGTGGTTCTGCCCAGTTAAGCAATAAGGAAGAAAGATATGCCGTACTTAAAATGCCAAGCGGTGAATTAAGGAAGGTACTGATTAATTGCTATGCTACTGTAGGTGTGGTAAGTAACAGCGACCACAGTTTACAAAGCATGGGTAAAGCAGGACGCAACGTGTGGAAAGGTATCAGACCCCGTACCCGCGGTGTAGCTATGAACCCTGTAGATCACCCGATGGGTGGGGGTGAAGGTAAAGCCTCGGGCGGACAACCTCGCAGCAGAAACGGCCAATATTCAAGAGGGTTGAAAACAAGAACGAGGGGTAAAGCAAGCGACAAGCTGATCATTCAGAGAAGCAATGGAAAAAAACTGGCTAAGTAATATGCTAATTAGCCAATGTGCTGATTTGCTAATAAAATAACAAATAGTATAAATAGTGATAATCAGCACATCAGCAGATTATCGCATTATCAAATTAAAATCATGGGTCGTTCAATTAAAAAAGGTCCTTACGTAGCAGCTAAGCTGGAAGGTAAAGTGCTTGCTATTAATGATGGTACAGCTAAGAAATCTGTTATTAAAACATGGTCTCGCCGCTCTACTATAACACCGGATTTTGTGGGACATACTTTTGCTGTGCATAATGGTAACAAATTCATTCCTGTTTACGTAACAGAATTTATGGTAAGTCATAAATTAGGTGAATTTGCTCCAACCCGCAATTTCAAAGGACATTCTAATAAGAAACAATAAATGGCAGACGGTAAAGGGTTTAAGGTATTGCCTTAGCCTTACGCCTTAAACCTACAAACTTATACAATGGAAGCAGTAGCAAAATTGATGAATTATCCAACTTCTCCCCGCAAGATGCGTTTGCTGGCAGACCTTGTTCGTGGAATGGCAGTTGAAAATGCCATAGCTACTTTGGAACATTATCCAAAGCATCCGGCTACCCCACTTGGAAAGTTGTTGAAAAGTGCAATAAATAACTGGGAGCAAAAGAACGAAGGAACAAGTGCGGCAGATGCGAGCCTGGTTGTAAAAACAATTTTTGTAGATGGAGCCCGTACTTTAAGGCGTATGCGTCCTGCGCCACAGGGTCGTGGATATAGAATACGTAAGCGAAGCAATCACGTAACAGTAATTGTAGATACTAAAACAACAGAAGTTTCTAAGAACGTGTATGGTTCTAACGACAGAGCTTCTAAAAATAATCATTCGTAAAACTTATATAACCAGAATATGGGTCAGAAAACAAATCCTATTGGTCTAAGGTTAGGTATCATCCGCGGATGGGAGAGTAACTGGTATGGCAATCATAAAGATTATGCAGGTAAACTTATTGAGGATCATAAAATCAGGACTTACCTGAACGCCCGTATTAATAAAGGTGGTATTGCAAAAATTGTGATTGAGCGTACATTAGGAAAGCTGATCATTACCATTCATACATCTAAGCCAGGTATCATAATTGGTAAAGGTGGTGGAGAAGTTGACAGAATAAAAGAAGAGCTTAAGAAACTTACAAATAAAGAAGACGTACAGATAAATATTCTTGAAATCCGTCGTCCTGAACTTGACGCAAATATTGTAGGAGATACAATTGCCCGCCAGATTGAGAACCGTATCAATTTTAAAAGAGCTATTAAAATGTCTATTGCCTCTGCACTTCGTATGGGTGCCGAAGGTATTAAGGTTAAAGTAAGTGGTCGTTTAGGTGGCGCGGAAATAGCCCGGAGCGAAGAAATAAAACAAGGCCGTACTCCTTTGCATACTTTGCGTATGGATATTGATTATGCAAGTGTATTTGCTCAAACTGTATATGGAAAGATAGGCATCAAAGTATGGATCTGTAAAGGTGAGGTT
>CAXUMK010000116.1:0-11023 GCA_964251885.1 uncultured Segetibacter sp.
AAGTTTGCTCTTTCATAATTTATATTTTTTAAGCAAAGTT
The DNA here is from genome assembly GCA_964251885.1 of uncultured Segetibacter sp. Lineage (GTDB taxonomy): Bacteria > Bacteroidota > Bacteroidia > Chitinophagales > Chitinophagaceae > Segetibacter. The sequence goes on from CAXUMK010000116.1 coordinate 41, forward strand.
CTTCTTTGCAGCCATATTTTGGACTGCTGCTGCACCGGAACCTTTTACATATAGACTCACTTGTGCTTGTATTTTCTTTGTTCAACTTGTTATCAGCGTTATTTTGCTCTTGTATTGTTTTTTAGCCATTCAACTATTTCTTCAAAAGAAATGGAACCGGTAGAGATGTTTATAACAAGATCGTAAAGGTTTTCATCAGAAGCAGTTATCTGATGCCCTTCATATCTTAATAAAGCTTCCATTAACAAATATCCGGTTCTCTTGTTTCCATCAATAAAAGGATGATTCATTATCAGGCTTTCTCCAATAGCAGCAGATTTTTCAAAAATGGAAGGATATAAATCTTCGCCACCAAAAGTTTGAAAGGGACGTGCTAACGCAGATTCTAAACCACCCATATCTCTGACACCGTTAGCTCCTCCAAATTTTTCTATTGCGATGGTATGTATTTGCAGAGCTTGTTTAATAGATATCACTGTGCAAGTTTTTTCAATAGCTCTTCTCTTTCAGAAACTATGTTTTCTACATGTCCCAGCAAATCGTATTCTTTAGCTGAACTATTATTAATTGTATCAATAAATTGTTTCAATTCTGTTAACTGTTCTTCAGACAATGTTTCCACCTTTTGTAAAATGGTTTTTTTCATTTCAGCTACGCTCATAATAAATATGTTTACTTGTTTCAAATTTACAGACAATAACCGAAGTAATGAAAGTGCGATTACCATGAGGTCCATTTCATTATCGCACCAGCACGAAACGTTCCTACGGAACGAAAGAAGCTTATACATTTATTTTTCTACGCCACCTGTCGTTTGACGGTACGTTTCATGGGTAGAACATATAATGGAGAAGTTGTTAAGCGTTCCATAGGAACGCATGGTGGAATGTGACTATAAAATGCACCCTTGCCACCGCCTGACAACAACTTTTCTTCTGTCATCTGTCAACAAACACCTGTCATCTTGCACACAAGGTTTAATAAGCAATCGAAATCAAAGTCCATCAAATCCGTTTGGCCATCCTTCATTAAACAGTACTTTAATTTTCTCTTCAACACCTTTTTCTTGTGATTGCATAAAAGCAAACAATTTTTCTGATAGCTTTTCATCGCTTAAAGCAAGCATTTTGGCCGCCAGTATGCCCGCATTTTTTGATGCATTTAAAGCGACAGTTGCTACCGGAACACCGTTTGGCATCTGCAGGATAGACAAAATGGAATCCCATCCATCTATGCTGTTGGACGATTTTACCGGAACGCCTATAACGGGGAGAGGTGTAATAGCTGCTACCATTCCGGGCAAATGAGCAGCGCCTCCGGCTCCTGCAATAATGACTTTCAAACCCCTTTCTCTGGCTGTCTTTGCATACTCAAACATTCGTTGCGGAGTTCTATGGGCTGATACCACTGTCAACTCAAAAGGTATTTCAAAATCTTTTAAAATATCAGCAGCAGCTTTCATTACAACGAGGTCGCTGTCGCTGCCCATGATTATTCCCACTACTGGTTTGGACAAGGTTGTATTTGAAGATTGTAATTCTACCATAATTTTTACTTAAAGCCGGAGACTTAATAAGTGATTGAGTTGGGATGATCCTGTAATCTTTTAATCCGTTTAGGCAAAAGATGAACAAATTTTGAATGAAAGGAGTGCAGGATTGTTTCAAATTCCACTTTCATCCATCATTATCTGCGCTACCTGCCTTGCTGCCTCGTCACCCTTTTTTAGTTGATGCAAAATATTTTGATAACTTTCTTTATCTCTGTTCTGGCTCAATTTAAAGACGTTGTCAATATGTGTCACTTCTATTTCAAATCCCACGATCGCTTTCATCAGCCGGCTTACATATTCCGGTGACAGATGCTCGAAGAGTGATGGAGACGAAGGGTTATTTTCAAAATGAGCGGTAAGCCTTTGTAATATATTGATCAAGCCATCATCATTCAAAAATTGTAATCTGCCTTTTGCATGCACCGTTTGATAATTCCATGTTCCGCCCTGCTTCTGGTCTTTGTACCAGCTTGCACTTACATAAGTATGAGGGCCGGTAAATATTGCCAGCACGTTTTCATTCTGCAAGAATGCCTTGTGATGGTCAGTCTGCTTCATAATATGCGCAAGCAAAAACAGCTTGTCTTCCCTTTCTTCTATCAGCACAGGCACATGCGTAGCAACAGGGTAATTATTTGCATCCACTCCGGTCAGCGTAATGAACGGATGCTGATGCATAAAGTCAAGCACTTTCTTTTGGTCATTTGCTTTAAAGTAGGGGAGGCTGTACATGTTGTAAAAGTAATAGAAGGAGCTTAAAGCATAAAGCTCATTTACAAAATGTTACTTTTGATGAAATCAAATGTATGGTCATCAAAATCTTATTGAGTTTGGTATTTGTCTTATTTTTTTGTTCAACTCCTGTTATTTGTCAAACCAGATCTATTGATACTATTACAAGAGATACCCTAACTATTTCGGGAAATTCTCAAAATGTGCATATTGAAAATGTAAAGCAGGACGACGAATTTAATCTATTCCTGTTACTATTCGCATTAGCAGCAATCAGCTTTATGTTAGGATTTATAATGTTAGGCATGGCTGCTTTTCTGTTAATGGCTTTGCTAATAATTTTATTTGTAACAACAGGAATTATTTCAACTTCAATTATTGTTGGCTGGGCCAACAAATCTTATTCAAGCGGGCTTAAATATTTCTTAATGATTACGGGTTCTGTCTGCGGGATTACTGCCGGTACTCTTACCTTCGGCCTAATTTGTTTATTTTTTAAAATTTCTCTTACAAAAAGCACTATTCTTATAGCTGGCGGACTTGTAGGCTTGTCGGGCGGCCTCTTCTTAGGATATATTCTTTTTAAGGTAATTCTGTTAATAGTCAGAACAATAAGAAACAAGTTGAATTTAAAAATAAAGGATACTCATTCATAGAGAGTTTTTAATCCGATACTTTTTCTGAAATAAAACAAGATAAGAAGAAGTTACTCTTCCAACTTAAACAGGCTGTCTACAAATTCGTGCTTGTCAAAAATGAGGAGGTCTTCCATTTTTTCGCCTACGCCTATAAATTTTACAGGAATTTTAAACTGGTTGGCAATTGCCAAAACAACACCTCCTTTAGCCGTTCCGTCGAGTTTTGTAATGGCAAGAGCGGTAACATCTGTAGCCGCAGTAAATTGCTTTGCCTGCTCTACCGCATTTTGCCCTGTTGAGCCATCTAAGACCAGCAATACTTCATGAGGTGCATCGGGAATAACTTTTTGAATAACACGTTTTATTTTGCCTAATTCTTCCATCAGGTATATCTTATTGTGCAGGCGGCCTGCGGTATCTATTATTACCACATCACTGCCGCGTGCCACACCGCTTTGTACTGTGTCAAAAGCAACAGCGCCGGGGTCGCTGCCCATAGGTTGTTTTACAATGGGTACATTTGTTCTTTCACTCCAAATAGTTAGCTGGTCAACTGCCGCTGCTCTAAATGTATCTGCCGCACCGAGTAATACCTTTTTGCCTGCCTTGGTAAAATTGTAAGCGAGCTTGCCGATAGTAGTTGTTTTGCCCACGCCATTTACCCCGACAACTAAAATGACGTAAGGCTTTTTGCCTGAAGGAGTAGAAAAATTTGTATAGTTGTTTTCAGGAGAGTCTACCAGCATAGCCCTTATCTCATCCTGCAGAATGGAATTTAGTTCTGCCGTATTTACATATTTATCTTTTGCAACCCTGTCTTCAATGCGCTTGATGATTTCAATCGTTGTATCAAGGCCAACGTCGGCGCCTATCAAAGCCTCTTCCAGGTTGTCGAGCACTTCTTCGTCAACTGTGCTTTTGCCTGCAATTGCCTTGGTTATTTTTGTAAAAAAGTTCTCTTTTGTTTTTTGCAAACCCTGGTCGAGGCTTTCTTTTTCTTTTTTCCCAAATAACTTTCCAAAAAAACTCATATTAAATAGGGTTAATTTGCGCTAAGGTAAATATTATAAATGGAGACTTTATTTGTGTGTTTAATAAGGGGTGCATTTCAAATTGTCGCATAAGTCAGTTTCGCCATTGGTAAGGCTTCGCACACTTGGCCGGCAATAACGGCACTCGCCTTATAGCTTCACCTGTCTGATTATCTATTTTTCAGCTAAGTTAAGTGCATCAGCATTTGTTACTTTCTTTGTCTTGAAACAAAGAAAGTAACCAAAGAAAATTCAAGGAAGGAATGATAACAGCCCATTCCTTTCATTGTTCCCTGATTAAGCTTTATGTACTACTGTGGCTTCAGCATTTGTATTTCATGCCTATTCTTTTTTAGAATGTCTAATTCATAAAAACATTTTGCATATAGTTAAAGCATCGAAGCTCCACTGTACTTCACCGCTTGGTAAAGTGTAAAACTGAATGATAGCAACCTTATTTTTACCAGACACAGTCCTACAGTCATTTTAGATTTAAGTGTCCTGCGGAACGCTTAAACCAGCGAGGAAATTGATCTTGACGAAAAGTATTTATTATAAAGGTGGGCAAAAATATTGAATCCCTTCGGGGTTGTTAGAACCATAATTAAAGCAACCACGGGTTGCACCCGTGGCTACTTTAATTTAACCCTTTCAGGGTTTTCAGTTTTTACGGGCACCAAAAAAAGAATTAAACTTTAATAACTGATTGAAGCTAAGATGTGCCACACCTCGAAGGTGTGGCACATCTTTAAACTCAAGCCTGAATAAAATAGAAAATTTAAAAGTTAGATGAAGCATCACAGGCGCCACAAAAGATATGTTTAATTCCCCGCATCCCTTTTAGATGTGCCTCACCTCAAAGGTGTGGCACATCTAATTCTGGGGCTTCATTGCTCCATAGAAATCCCAAAAGACGAATAAGCGTCGCAACCGGTGCTTCAGCAAAGAATCAAAAGCCGGCTCCATAAAAATATTCTACCAATAAAAACTTTTACAATTGTTGTCAGCCTTATTTTTTTGATCAATACATTTACAATTACAAGCCATATTTAAAAATGATGAGAACTGCTTTATTACTGTCACTTCTTCTGCAACTGACAATAGGGTTTGCGCAAAATAAGGTGCATACTTTCATGTTAGGCGATACTGCTTTTTTGCTGGATGGAAAACCTTTCCAGATGATCTCGGGAGAAATGCATTATCCGCGTGTACCGCGTGAAGCCTGGCGGCAACGAATGAAGATGGCTAAAGCAATGGGACTAAACACAATTGGCACTTATGTTTTTTGGAACCTGCACGAGCCGCAAAAAGGCAAGTATGATTTTACAGGTAATAACGATATTGCTGCCTTTGTAAAGACAGCTCAGGAAGAAGGACTTTGGGTTATTCTGCGGCCAAGCCCTTATGTATGTGCCGAATGGGAATTTGGCGGTTACCCTTACTGGCTGCAAAACGAAAAAGACCTTGTGGTAAGAAGCAAAGAGCCAAAATACCTGCAGGAATATAAGAACTATATAACGGCCGTGGGAAAGCAACTGGCTCCCTTACAGGTAAATCATGGCGGAAATATTCTGATGGTGCAGATTGAAAATGAGTATGGCTCTTATGGAAGCGACAAAGCGTATTTAGACATTAACCGGAAGCTGTTTATCGAGGCAGGTTTTGATGGTTTACTCTATACCTGCGACCCGGCAGGCGATGTGGCAAAAGGACATCTGCCGGGTTTGCTGCCTGCAGTAAACGGGTTAGATAATCCTGGAAAGGTAAAAGATATTGTGCGGGATAATCACTATGGCAAAGGGCCGTTTTATATCGCGGAGTGGTATCCGGCATGGTTTGACTGGTGGGGTACGCAGCATCATACTGTACCTGCTGAAAAATATACTCCGGCCTTAGATGCCGTCTTGTCTGCCGGTGTTTCTATTAATATGTACATGTTTCATGGCGGCACCACAAGAGGCTTTATGAACGGGGCAAATTACAACGACAAAAATCCGTACGAGCCGCAGACAAGCAGCTATGATTATGATGCTCCGTTGGATGAAGCAGGAAATGCAACGCCTAAATTTATGCAGTTTAGGGAAGTCATTATGAAACACCTGCCTGCTGATAAAACACTTCCTGCAGTTCCCGAAGCTAAACCGGCGATAAGCATTCCTTCGATCACATTTACACAGGCTGCCAGCTTGTTTGATATCCTTCCAGTGCCCAAAACAAATCCGTCTCCTTTGACCTTTGAGAACCTTAACCAGGCTTATGGCTTTGTTTTGTACCGTACCACACTTACAGGTGGCTCGGCAGGACTACTGCAGATAAAAGAACTGCGTGACTTTGCTATTGTATTCGTAAACGGAAAACGCATCGGCACAGCAGACAGAAGACTAAAACAGGATAGCCTACAGGTAGATTTACCCGCAGGTAAAGTAACATTGAATATATTGGTAGAAAACCTTGGTAGAATAAATTACGGGCCTTACCTGCTGAAGAACAACAAAGGAATAACTGAAAAGGTCACTTTAAATGGAAATGAACTGAAAGGGTGGCAAATGTATTCGCTTCCGTTTGATAATACCGGCGCCGTTTCTTTTATCAATAAAAAAGCAACAGCAGATGCACCAGTCATTAGGAAAGGAAGTTTTACTATTGAAAAAGCAGGAGATACTTACCTTGATATGAGTAGCTGGGGCAAAGGAAATGTGTGGGTAAACGGGCATAACCTGGGAAGATACTGGGAGACAGGCCCGCAGCAAACGCTATATTTGCCCGGTGAATGGATGAAAAAAGGAAGAAATGAAATAGTTGTTTTAGAACTATTAAAACCTGAACAAACTATTTTAAAAGGTATTGATAAACCGATACTAAATGTGATTAAATGACGACGAACAACTGACCATTGACCATTGACAATTCACCACTCACAACTCACAATTCACCACTCACCACTTATGAAAAAGATACTTCCCTCAATTATTCTCGCTTTTACACTTGTATCGTGTTTTAAAAACACACATCGTGATTTAGGTCCTGATGATTATCCTAATGGATATATCCGGTATCAGGTAAATGGCTGGCAACTGGAATACTCGGGAGGGTATGACAATATCACCTCAGCAGGTATCGGGGTATACTGTTTAAAAGAAAAACAATCTGCAACAGTGCCTTCAACCAGGTACACCGTAAAAGCGCAGTTAGGAGCAGCCAAAACAATCAATATAGTGATTGTAACAGACAGCCTTCAGGTTGGTTCTTATACCACAGGAACAACAATTGCCTCCGGAATAACTTCTGCAACGGTCGATTCAAATAAGTACTACAACAACAGGCCTATCGATTTCTTAAATGTATACATCTCCAGGTTTTCTGAGGGTACTATCGATGGCACTTTTAGTGGCAGGCTTTCTTCTGCCAAAACCGAAAATGGGTCTAATGCTTACCAGGACGGATTAATTACAAACGGTTTTTTTCAGAATGTGTGGGTGAGGGAGTGAGTGGGAGAGGAGTTGGGAGTAGGGAGTAGGGAGAGTAGGGAGTAGTCAGTAGTCAGTAGTAAGGAGTAAGGAGTAAGGAGTAAGTAGTAAGTAGTCACCGCGGATTAGGTCACATTATTCTCCGTCATCTGTCATCGGTCAACTAAAGTAATGAGTAGTGAGTAAATCGCGAACCACATATTAGTCTTTTCAAGCTCCCTTTAGGGCGGTAGCTGAGTAGGGAGTAGTTGACAGTATTCTCCGTCATCTGTCAACTGTCATCCGTCAACTAAAGTCATGAGTAGGTAGTAAATCGCAAACCACATATTAGTCTTTTCAAGCTCCCTTTAGGGCGGGGGGTAATTAGTCTTGTTATAAAACCAGTATATATTGTTTAAGTGTAAGAGTATTATCTGTACTCTTAAGAACAAAGTAATAGGTACCGGGAGCAGTACTTTTTGGTAAAAAGATTAATGGACCCGACGTGTCTCCATAGTGATTAATCTTATTGTTTAATACCTGGTGTCCACTTTGATCATAGATAAGTAAACGATATGCTCCATCTGGTATATTAACTAATTGCAGGGACACTGTTTTATCGGTTACCGGGTTTGGATATACACTAAAAGAAGGCTCACCCTTTGTTAATCGTATTTTTACCACATTGCTATACTTGATCCCGCCACTATTTTGCACAATTTTTATCCTGTAAGAGTTGTCGCCTTCAAAGGGTGTGAGATCAGTACTGTTGTAAGTTGCAGAAGTATTATTATTACGCGCTGCCGTTGAAGATACTGTTGTAAACTGTCGCATATCTGCAGACTTCTCTACTATGTATTGCTGAACTCCTGTTTCACTTTGCACATCCCATTGAATTTGTACGTTCTGATTAGCTTGCCATGCTTTTACACCTGTTACAATAAGAGGCGATGTTGATAAAGATTTGAAAACGATCATGAAACGGGAAGTATCTGAGGAAGCTGACTTGCCTTCCACTTTAAAGTTAATAACGGTATATACTGTTAAACTTACCGGCGTTTGAAGACCGAGAGATTTATCAACAAGAAAGGCAGTATACGATCGGTCTTGAAAGTTAGTCCCATCAAATTCAAAACTATATTCCGTATTGGCTTTAAGGGCATCTATATTCAGGAATAATGTATCATTCTGTACAATTAACGGCCTTCTTTCAATACTTAATTTTAATCGATACCATCTTTCCAGATTTCGTTTTTCCATTCAGCGGTTGGAAGGCTGTCTTTTAAAACTCTTTTATAACCATATAGTGTAGCCATCTGGCAGGTCTTTTCATCTGCATTCATTTGAGACAACAGGTCTGTAATTCTTTTTTCTACCGGCGCATGCTGGTCTTCAAACACATCCATTTTACCATTTTTATTAAAATCAATCCAGCCATCGTGATAGATACTTTTTACCTGTGCATGAGTTGAAAAGCTTGTACAAAAGAATATGCAGGCAAGAAAAAGACAGAGACAACTAAAATGATTTGAGCGGTTAATCATGTTTAATAATTGTAGGTAAATAGTTTAAGAAGTAAAAAGCACAACGATTGTAATTTTTGGTACAGTAGGGTTGATTTCAAGACAATCAACTTCCTCTCTTAGAGATAAACAAGTTATACCAAGGTATCAATAACTGCTTATCGATTTACTTTTATTTTTTCGGTATTGGTCTTCATTGCATTACACTGGTATAAAGGTAGGAAGACAAGAGCGAGAGCATTTATGATGACCAACCAAAACAACGTGTGATGGTAATGATGTAAAATAAGTAAGGATTACTTTTCAGTAACCCTTACTTTGGTGATCCGGATTGGATTCGAACCAATGACCTACTGCTTAGAAGGCAGTTGCTCTATCCAACTGAGCTACCGAACCGATTTAAGCGGTGGCAAAAGTAATTTTTTATTAGTTTGCATCCAAACCAAAATTGAACAAGATGGATGTGAAAATGGAAGAAGGCTGGAAGCATGTTTTACACAACGAATTTTCAAAACCCTATTTTCAGCAAGCGGTTACTTTTATAAAAACAGAAAAGGCGCAGGGCAAAACCATTTATCCTCCCGGTTCGCTTATATTCAATGCATTTAACACAACCCCTTTCGATAAAGTAAAAGTGGTATTACTTGGACAGGATCCTTATCATGGTTATGGACAGGCGCATGGCCTTAGTTTTTCGGTTCCTGATGGTGTCGCGCCTCCGCCGTCTTTGATCAATATTTTTAAAGAGTTACATACCGATATTGGCATGCCCGTTCCAAAAACAGGTAATCTTACAAAATGGGCGACACAGGGAGTATTGCTTTTAAATGCAGTATTAACGGTCAGGGCAAACGAAGCCGCCAGCCACGCAAAGATTGGCTGGATGGATTTTACAAATGCAGTGATCAGTAAAATATCAGAACAAAAGGAGAGCGTTGTTTTTTTGCTCTGGGGAAAATTTGCACAGGAAAAACAGATGCTGATCGATGAAACAAAACACCATGTTCTTAAAGCGGCGCATCCGTCGCCGTTGAGCGCTCACAATGGCTTTTTGGGCTGCCGGCATTTCAGCAAAACAAATCAATATCTTACACAGCAAAAGATCGACCCTATTGACTGGCTTCTTGATTAAGGGCACTGCATAATTTTACAGAATGAAAGTCGTAAAAAACATTTTAGGGGCAATATGGGCTGTATGGGGCATCCTTACTTTTAGCGTAACACTGCTTGTTATCATCATTCCTGTTTGCATTACTTTTTTGATAAAAGAACCGGCGGGAACAGAGGTGTACCGGCAAATTACTAAAGTATGGATGAATGTATGGCTGGCTTTAATCTTATCTCCTTTAAAAGTAGTGGGAAAAGAAAATTTTAAGAAAGGCAGGAACTATGTAGTCGTATCGAACCACAATTCTTTGATGGATGTACCGGTAACAACGCCGTATGTTCCCGGAGCAAATAAAACGATCGGGAAAAAGTCTTTTACCAAGGCGCCTGTTTTTGGTTGGGTTTACATTCGCGGAACTGTATTGGTTGACAGGGACAGTGATGCCAGCCGCCGCAAAAGTTTCGAAGACATGAAAAAGGTTTTGGCCGAAGGACTGCACATGGTCATCTATCCTGAAGGAACGAGAAACCGCACTTCTAACCCCTTAAAGCCGTTTCATGACGGCGCTTTTAAACTCGCGGTTGCTACACAAAAAGAAGTTATTCCAACCCTTATTTTTTATACACGCACAGTGCTTCCACCCGAGAAAGGATTTTTTATGCGTCCACACCATCTCGAGATGCATTTTTTACCCGCAGTCAGTTCCGAAAATATAACCAGCAGAGAACTGAGAGAAAAGGTCTTTAAGATGATGTGGGATTATTTTAAAGAACGCAGCAATTGAAACTTTTTTTGCCATAAAGGCACAAAGACACGAAAGATTTTTTTGGTTTCCGGCAGTAGTTTTTTATAGCGTCATTGTTGTGTCACTCACTTGTACCGCAAATCTTTTGGCGGCTTTTTCCAGAGGCAGTTTTCACGCAAAGGCGCAAAGACGCAAAGATCATGTTTTG
>CAXUMK010000116.1:11033-11428 GCA_964251885.1 uncultured Segetibacter sp.
TTCTTTTCTCGTGCCTTATGTCGTTGTTCCTTTGCGCCATTGCGCCTTTGCGTGCTATTCTTTTGTCATTGCGAGTAACGACTTTCTCAGAGCCAAAAAAGAAAAAAAGCTGAATGACATTCATGCGTTACTTCTTGTTTTTCAAAGGGTTAGAGAGGATGTCATTATAAGTGTTTGATTTTTGGTTCCCAAACAAGTTCTTTAAAGACGACACTGTAAAATTGCTCATTTTCAATAATCTCTTTTTTCGTCATTGGGAGTTTTCACGCAAAGGCGCAAAGATTATGTCTTGCTGTTGTATTTTTTCTTTCCTCATGCCTTATGTCGTTTTTCCTTTGCGTCTTTGCGTGCTGTTCTTTTGCTTTCTTTGCGTGGCTGTTCCTTTGTTGTTACAT
>CAXUMK010000116.1:11438-16258 GCA_964251885.1 uncultured Segetibacter sp.
TTTTTCTTTCTCTTTTCTATCCGTTACTAAGGTAATAAGGTTTTTATGGCGGTATCTGTAAGGCCTTTGTAAGTTCTGTCGTTCGTCATTACGAGTAATTAATTTTTTGGTTCCCAAACAAGTTCTTTAAAGATGACACTGTTAAATTGCTCATTTCAGTGATCTATTTGTTCGTCACGATGTGGTAGATAAAAATGTTAGGTTATGCCATGCTGTGCCGCTCCTTCTCCGCAGGGAGAAGGAGCCGGAGGATGAGGTCTTGCCGAACAGCGAACAAACCGTACAAGTGTGCGACGCAACAATGTAAAATAGTAGTAATGCAGCCCGGCTCCAAAAAAGATCACTGCAAATTTTTATGCAGTTCAAAGTATAAAAGCCATCTAATTTATCTCTCTTCTCCCTTTAGGGCCGGGGCTACTACTTGACCTTTTGCTTTATCTCATTCAGCTTCATCAGTGCTTCGACAGGTGTCAGGCGGTTGATGTCAATAGTATCAAGTATTGTTCTTATCTCGCTAAAAGTCTCGCTATGTGCATCGAATATGCTAAGCTGCAGTTTTGGCTCAGAAAGCTTTTTGATATTGACTGACATGTCTTCTGTTTTAGGCGAAGAAGCGTTTTCATCTACATGCTTGCTTTCGAGTTGCTGCAACACTTCATTGGCGCGGTCTATCAGTTTAGGCGGCATGCCTGCCATCCTTGCCACATGAATTCCAAAGCTGTGTGTACTTCCTCCCGGCGCTAATTTTCGCAGGAAAATAATTTTATTGCCGATTTCTTTATTGGTTACATGATAGTTCTTTACTCTTGGCAACTTGTTCTCCAGTTCGTTCAGTTCGTGATAATGTGTTGCAAACAATGTCTTGGGCGCATGGGGAGAGGAATGCAGGTATTCGACAATACTCCACGCGATACTGATGCCATCGTACGTGCTGGTGCCACGGCCGATCTCATCAAGCAGAATTAAACTTCTGGGTGTAAGGTTGTTGATGATGCTGGCTGTTTCATTCATCTCAACCATAAAAGTACTTTCGCCGCCGCTTAAGTTGTCGCTTGCGCCGACACGGGTAAAGATCTTATCGGTAACCGGAATGTTTGCCACACTCGCCGGAACAAAACTGCCAATGTGAGCCATTAAAGTAATGAGTGCAGTTTGCCGAAGCAGTGCGCTCTTACCACTCATATTTGGACCGGTCAAAATAATTACCTGCTGATTAGCCGGGTCAAGTGAAATGTCGTTTGAAATATAACTTTCACCGGCAGGTAAATTTCTTTCAATAACCGGGTGACGGCTGTCTTTTATTTCAAACTCAAGTCCTTGATGAAGTGCCGGCTTTTTATAATTGTACTGTAAAGCATTTTGCGCAAAACAGGTTAAGCAGTCAAGTATGGCAAGTACATTTCCATTTATCTGCATGGGAGCGATGTAGTCCTGCAACTCAAGCAACAGTTTATCGTACAACTCCTGTTCTATTGCCAGTATCTTATCTTCAGCCCCAATTATCTTTTCTTCGTAAGTCTTCAGCTCCTGCGTTATGTACCGCTCGCAGTTTGCTAATGTCTGCTTCCGCATCCATGTTTCAGGAACTTTGTTTTTGTGCAGATTCGTTACTTCCAGGTAATAACCAAACACATTGTTGAAACCAACTTTCAGAGACGAAATTCCAGTGGCTTCACATTCTTTTTGCTGCAGTTGCAACAGGTAATCTTTACCCGAACTGGCAATGTTTCTTAGTTCATCCAGTTCTGAGTGAACGCCTTCTTTTATCACACCACCTTTTGCGATCTGCACGGGCGGATTTTCAACCACATTCTTTACTATTTTCTCTAAAATATACTGACACGGATTGAGCGCATCTGCCAATCTTTTAAGGTAATCGTTTGTTGCATGCAGGCATTCATTTCTGATAGAATCTACATGTTGCAGGCCTCTTGCAATTTGCAAAACCTCTCTCGGGTTTATTTTCTTCAGTGGTATTTTACTCACTAATCTTTCTATATCTCCTGCCTGCTTTATGTGTTGGGTAAGCTTTATTCTAAGGTCAACGTCTTTTATCAGGAACTCAACTAAGTCTAACCGTTCGTTTATCTTACCGATGTCTTTCAAAGGCAATACAATCCAGCGTTTCAGTAATCTTGCACCCATTGGGCTCACTGTATTATCCAGCACCTTTAGCAACGTTTGCCCGTTCTCGACACCGCTTCCCAGCAACTCCAAATTTCGGATGGTAAACCTGTCCATCCACAAATAATCCTCCCTTTCAAGCCGCTGAATAGAAGTGATGTGCTGCAGGTTAGGATGTTCTGTATCTTTCAAATAATGAAAGATGGCGCCTGCAGCAATAATTGCAAGCGGCATTGCTTCAACACCATACCCTTTTAGCGAATGTGTTTGAAAATGTTTCAGCAGGCTTTCTGTTGCATAAGCTTCATCAAAAATCCATGAGTCGAGGGTGTAAGTATAAAACTTGCTTCCAAAAGTCTCTTTGAAATGCTTTTGATAATTGCGCTGAAAAATCACTTCTGCAGGCTTCAGGCTTTGAAGCAGCTTATCAATATATTCTGCATTTCCTTCGCTTGCAAACATTTCACCGGTAGAAATATCAAGCAAAGCGATGCCGGCTTTATCATCTAAAAAATGAATTGCAGCCAGGAAGTTATTGCTGTTATGCTCCAGCAGTTTATCATTTGTAGCCACACCAGGCGTAACCAGTTCGGTCACCCCGCGCTTTACAATTCCCTTCACACTTTTCGGGTCTTCCAATTGGTCGCAAATGGCTACACGGTAACCAGCCTTCACCAGTTTATGCAGGTAAGTATCGAGGGCATGATGAGGAAAACCGGCAAGTTCGCTGCTAAAATTTGCACCATTGTTTCTTTTAGTCAGCGTAATGCCCAATACTCCGCTGGTGATAATGGCATCTTCTCCAAAAGTTTCATAAAAATCACCGACACGAAACAGCAAAATAGCATCCGGGTATTTTTGTTTGATTGCCTTATGCTGCATCATCAAAGGTGTATCGGCGCTGGTCTTACTCATTGCCGCAAAAATAACGGCTTTGCCGGTAAAGAACAGTACGCTACATTCAATGTGAATAAATGGAGAGTAAGCAGCAGGACAAAATAGAACCGGATTTATTTAAATTGTTGGCTTTTTTTGAAGCCAGCAGAAATTCTTTGTGCAACTTCTGTTGTGTCACTCACTTGTGCGGCATCTTTTCATAACTTCTTTTCGTTGCCTGTTTCTTCTGCAACAATTTGGAATGCACTCAAAGAATTGAGTGGCTCACCGGTAGAGATGCTTTTCCGTATGTTTGTACAGAAATCAATATTTACCCGAATGCTTTATAAAAAGATGGGTTTTCTCTTGTTGTTTTTTAGTTTTTCTTTTTGTGTAAAGGCGCAAACAGTTGAGGAGATCATTGCCAAATACATCTCATTTACAGGTGGAGAAGAGCGATGGAAAGCAGTTCATTCTATAGAAAGTGAGGGCTCGTATGATTATGGAGGCATCGCCTTTCCTTTTAAAGCTTATTCGAAGGCAACAAACAAATACAAGTTTATCGTTCCGTTTAAAGGGAAATATTTTGAGCAGGCATTCGATGGTAAAAGAGGATGGAAGATAGATGCCTTTAAAGGTGAAACTAAAAAAACACTACTTACAGGAAAACCTGCTGTTGCCCTGGCAAACGAGGCTGATGTGGAATTGGAAAGCCCTTTCATCAACTACAAAGTAAAGGGTAACAAAGCTACTCTTGAAGGCAAAGATACTGCTGCCGGAACCACTTGTTTTAAGGTGAAATTAATTCGGAAAAACGGTGATACTGAAACGTATTTTTTCAATACCGAAACTTTTGAGCTGGTAAAAAAACAGGCAATATCAAAAAATGCAGAATTGGAAAACAGCCTGCTCGACACCTATTACACAGATTACCGTGAAGTGAAAGGCATTAAAATTCCTTTTAAATCAGTTAGCAAATCAAATGGTCAAACTGTTTTAACGATTACAGTTGAAAAGGCAGAGATCAATACAACAATCCCGGATGCAGTTTTTAAATTCTAACGGTTTTTTGCTATGAAGACTTTTTCCAGCTAACCCTGCAGCCGATTGCTTTGGTAACTGCAAGTGTTGGTTTTTTATTATTCAATAATGCTGCGAGGGCATCTTCAACAAATTTGGTTTTATTAGGGTCTGCGTTTTGTGTGTCGCTATCTATTGCACCGGTATATTCGATGATATTGCCATTTGCAGTTTTACTAATAATAAAAACATGCGGTGTACTTTTAGCGCCGTACAAAGCTGTTATCACTTGTCCTTTGTCGTACAAATAGGGGAAATTGAATTTCGCTGATTTGGCATGTTCCTTCATCTTCTCAAACGTGTCACCAGGCGAAGATTGCGGGTCGTTAGGATTAACTGCAATTACCGGAAAGCCTTTTGAAGCATACTTATCATTCAGTTCTATTATTCTTCGTTCATAAGCTTTTGAATAAGGACAGGTGTTACAGGTGAAGACGACAATGAAACCTTTTGCTGCCGGGTAATCTTTGAATGACACAATCTTATTATCAACATTCATTAATGCAATATCCGGAGCAATTTTACCGGGAGTAATGGTGGGTGTTTGTGCAGTTGCAAAAAGACTAAGTAATGCAAAAGCTGCGATTATAGATGTTTTCATACAATTTATGTAGTGTCTGTCCGAAAACGCGTCAAAAATAATTTTTTCTTTTAAGGTTTTGAAGAACGAATGATAATTTTTATTTTATTTGTTCTGAAGTTGGTTTTGTAATACAAGGTTAATGATTGTTTGGGTAAGC
>CAXUMK010000117.1:0-2372 GCA_964251885.1 uncultured Segetibacter sp.
AAGAGATCAATACTTCTTTCCTGTTTTCGTTTCCAAATATTTTTCGGAACGCAACGTCGTTTTTTACGTCTACAAACTTCATATTGTAAAGTTACAAAACTCAGTTAAGGTTACAGATTTAGTGTCCTGCAAAATTACAACGAACGAATAGTATTGCCGATGGTGCGGCAATTGAAAAAACTCTGTTTAGCTGCCGCAGCTCGGTATCATTCATTCAAAGAATAAGAATTATTCTGATGTACAAAAGAGTTCCTTCCCAAGCCAGTTTCATTGAAGCCGTTTTGCAACAAAACCTGCCAAAATCTATTTCTTCTGCTTCTCTGCCCACTCATCCATTTTTCTTTCAAACACATCCAAAGGCAACGCGCCGTCTTGTAACACGTTGTCATGAAAACGGGCAAGGTTAAAGTTGTCTCCCAATTCTTTGCGGTACCTGTTGCGCAGTTCTGCTATTTTTAAAGCGCCTATTTTATAACCCAATGCCTGGCCGGGAATGGCCATATACCTTTCAATCTCTGCAGTAGCTCCCTGCTCACTGATCGCTTCATGCTCCATCATGTATTTTATCGCCTCTTCGCGTGTCATGTTTTTGGTATGCAGGCTCACATCCACCACCAACCGGATAGCGCGGTGAATTTCATCGCCCAAAGCCGCCATGTACTGGTAAGGGTCGGTATACAAACCCAGCTCTTTGCCCAGCGATTCACAGTACAAAGCCCAGCCTTCCACATAAGCATTGTTTCCACCAAAGCGGCGGAATTTGGGAAGCGTCGTATCTTCCTGCTGCAGCGATATCTGGTAGTGGTGACCGGGAATGGCTTCGTGCAAAAACAGACTCTCCATACCGCTGGTTGTGTTGAATGTTTTTGCATCTAAAATAGGCACGTAAAATATACCGGGACGGCTGCCATCAGGCGATCCCTGGTTGTACTCGGCACTTGCACTTGCGGCGCGAAATGCTTCTGTCTGCCGTATTTCAAAAGGTGTTTTTGGCACATGGTTAAACATCTTCTTCAGGTTGGGCTCCATCCTTTTATGTATCGCCTCAAAAGCCGCCAATACTTCCTGCGGCGTTTTGTAGGGCATAAAGCGTTTATCGGTTTTCATAAATTCAAAAAAAGCATTCATGTCGCCTTTAAATCCGACTGCATTTTTTACGCTGTCCTGCACTCTTCCAATTCTCGCTACCTCACTCAAACCCGTATGGTATATTTCTTCCGGCGTTTTATTGGTTGTCGTTTGCGAACGGATCAGGTACTGGTAATATTCTTTTCCATTAGGCAAAGCGCTTATTCCCGAGGTCGTTCTTGCTTTTGGTAAATATTCATTTGAAAGAAAATCGCCTAACTTTTTATACGCAGGAACGATTTGCTGATGAATTAAAACAGTAAATGCATTTACCAAACGGCTCTTATCAGCATCAGAAAAACCGGCAGGAAAATTTTTTACAGGACTGTAAAACAAGCTGGCAGTATCTTCTTTTACCTGCATTGCCTGCATCTGAGGAATCATTTTTACAACCAATGCTTTAGGCAAAACATAATTTGCCGCAATCCCTTTTCTAAAATATACGATCGCACTATCGGCCCATGCCGAAAATTTAGCGGCCCTGCTCAACCAGTCGTCATAATCTTTCACCGTCTTAAACGGCTGGTTGCCGCTGCCACTACCAAGTTGCCCCATAGTGAGCGGCAACCCCCAAAACTGCTGAAAGGGGATCAGGTTCTCAGGGTAATTGAACCCTTCAAGGTTTATCTGCATTTCTCTTTCAAAATCATCGTAGCTGAGTTTATCCTGGTCGTCGAGCGTCTCCCTGTCATATTTAGACACATAAGTCAGGTACCGGTTGTAAAACTCCTTCAGCGTATCGCGGTAACTGCCGGTAAAATCAATGGGCAACAGGTTGTTGTAGCGCTTATCGCCGATAGAGGTTGCCTCCAGCGGATACAGCTTTAACCGGTCTTCATAATAGTTATTAAACAGTGCTGCAAGTTCTTTATTGTCTTCTTTACCCTGATTTGTATTGCTGAGTTTGCAGGCGTAAATAGAAAATATTGCAAAAGCGAGGACAATGTTTGTTTTCATCATTATTGAGTAGCTTTTAATTGCAGACTAAAATAACAGGAATAAGTCTCTTAGCCGTTTTTTATATCAACTTTTTTTTGAGGGAGAAAAGAGTTGTAACCCCCGGCCTAAAGGGAGCTAAAGAAAGCTCCCGCCTCCATTTGGGTTTCATGCATATTTTTCAAAGTCCACAAAAAGAAGTTGACAGATGTTTGTTGACAGTTGACGGAATGCTTCTGTCATCGGTCATCTACCAACTGTCATCTCATTTAAAGAAGTTGACAGATGTTTGTTGACAGTTGACGGAA
>CAXUMK010000117.1:2472-15043 GCA_964251885.1 uncultured Segetibacter sp.
CCAACTGTCATCTCATTTAAAGAAGTTGACAGATGTTTGTTGACAGTTGACGGAATGCTTCTGCCATCAGTCATCTACCAACTATCATAAAGAAGTTGACAGATGGTTGTTGACAGTTGACGGAATGCTTCTGTCATCGGTCATCTACCAACTGTCATCTCATTTAAAGAAGTTGACAGATGTTTGTTGACAGTTGACGGAATGCTTCTGCCATCAGTCATCTATTAAATGTTATCTCTTTGCCTTAAAGAAGTGCCGAATATAGAATTTGAAGAGCAACATTTAACCTTATTACCTTAGTAACACAACATGTCTGTCCAAAAATAACTAACCTTATTACCTTATATCTTGATTAGGTGGCTATGCAGATGACGGCCTTTCGGGCTTTAAAACCTCTATTAATCTAAATCTATCTTCTACTATACTACGCAAGGGATAAAAAGGTGAGTAGATTTTTTTTTGAACCAGGCAGAATTGCTACTATGAGTCAGACGTTGCGTCGCACTCTTCTACTTTTTATTCTTTATTCAACAAGCTAAAGAGTCACAAATTTATTCCTTGACAACTATAACTGGTTTTTAATTGTGTCATTGCAGGTACAGCTTGTCACGCAAACAAAAGCGGGAAAGCAATTGCAAAGCACGAAGTTGTTCGTCATTGCGAGGTACGAAGCAATCGCATTTGTGTTTGAACAGGCTTACTATTGGCGGGGGATTGCTTCGTCGTTACTCCTTATAATGACGGCTCTCTTTTTGCCGAAATAAGTACCTTCAGAAGAAGTGTGCGACCCCGCCGAAAAAGCGGGGCAGGCAGCAACGATGAAAAATAGTAGTAACGCAGCCCGGCTCATAAAAATATCATTGCACATTTTATACGGCTTTAAGTATATAGTCTTTCTGTTCTGCTTTGCGTTTGACAAAAAAACCGGAGGTGCTTATCACCAGCTTAAAAAAATATTTTCACGGCCTTCCCCAGTGATACAATTTTATTTAGCGTTTTTGGGCAATGAATTGCAGAAAATAACGTTTACCATTCCTGCAGGTAAAACTTACATAACCATCTATAAAAATGAAAAAAAGTTTTTTAGTAATGCTGATGATAGCTCAGCTAATTTTTGTTTCGAAAACGTTTACGCAAAATGTAAGTATCAATACAACAGGCAATGCTGCCGATACCAGCGCTATGCTCGACATTACTTCGGGCAGCAAAGGCATACTGATACCTCGAATGAACCAGTTACAGAGATCTGCCATATTTATGCCTGCTACAGGATTGCTGGTATACCAGACAAATGGAAGCAGAGGGTTTTATTACTACGATTCTATTGCGGGGTGGACTAATCTTGCATCTGCAACAGATACCTGGCTGCTTACAGGAAATACGGCAACAAACCCTGTCACTAACTTTATTGGAACCGCAGACAGCAGCAGCCTTAGCATACGTACCGATAGTATTGAGCGTATATTTATAAACGGCAACGCTGGCAACATCGGTATCAATACAAATACTCCGGCGTCTACAGTAGACATCAACGGATCTGTTTCTCATGCTGTCACTACCGCACCGGGCAGTATCACTTTAACTTCAGCCAACTATACAGTCGTTCTTACCGGTACTTCGGGGTCAATAGTTACACTGCCCTCTGCTGCAGCTAGTACAGGCAGAATGTACGTTTTGGTAAACCGCACTGCTGCAAAAAACACTTCGCCCGATTACCAGACTTTTACCCTCGGTGTAACCTCCCCCGTTATCGCAGCAAACAGCAGTATCACGCTGCAATCAGACGGAACAAACTGGAACAGGATACAATAAATACAACCACATAGCACATTGAGCTATATTTTTCTCCCCCGAAAATATTTCGTTTCTGTAATAAATAACTTTTAAAAACGTTACTCTATCATACGTTCTTAAAATAATATTAATGAAACAGTGCATTTTAGTAATGCTGACGATAGCTCAGCTAATCTTTATTTCTAAAACGTTCTCGCAAAATGTAAGCATAAACACTACAGGTGTTGTAGCCGATGCCAGTTCTATGCTCGACATAGCCTCTGTAAACAAGGGTTTGCTTATTCCGCGAATGACACAGGCACAGCGAATTGCCATTTCAACACCGGCAGATGCCCTGCTGGTTTATCAGACAGATGGTACAAAAGGCTTTTATTTTTATAATACTGCCACATCTGTATGGACATTGCTGGTCGGCAGTGGCAGCACCACCACCTGGAACACAACAGGTAATGCAGGCATAAGCTCCGTAAGTAATTTTTTAGGTACCACCGATACTGCAGGCCTTCGCTTTCGTACCAAAAACATTCAGCGTTTTACTATAGATAGCTCAGGCAATGTTGGTATAGGTTCAAATCCTCTATTTACTGCCGGTGCCGCCCGTGAAAGATTTCTTGTCGATGCCGGTGCTACTTTAGCCAATCCCACACCTACCGGTGCATTTAACGTTATAAGCGGTAAAGGATATTTAGACAACTACCTGCAGTTAAATATTCAGAATAATTCACCTACCGCTTCCGCCAGTTCTGATATTGTAGCCAGTAATGATGCAGCTACAGAAACTTCTAATTTTATTGACATGGGCATCAACTCAAGCGGCAATACCAGCATCGGTGTTTTGGGCGGGGCAGGTACAGCTTATTTATATGGTATGGGCAACGACTTCTCAGTTGGTAATGGCACAACAGGTAAAAACCTGACTTTTTTTACAACTGGCAGCGCAGTATCTGCTGAAAGAATGCGTATTGACAGCAGTGGCAGAATAGGAATTGCTAATAACGCCCCTTCTGAGAAGCTGGATGTAACGGGTAACGTAAAATTGAGCGGTGCTTTAATGCCGGGCAATCAACCTGGCGCTGCCGGTGCATTTCTTACCTCAACCGGGGCTAATTCAGCTCCTGTATGGAATACGATGAGCGCATCTGCTCCCATTTCTTTAACTGGCGGAGTAATCGCAATTACTCAGGCAAATACCTCTGCAAACGGATACTTAAGCAGTACCGACTGGAATACATTTAATAACAAAGCGGGCACAACAAATACGTGGCTTACTACCGGAAATACCAGTGCAACATTAGGCACTAACTTTCTTGGTACTACCGATGCAACAAGCAGCCTTCGCTTTAGAACAAATAATACGCAACGGGTACTGTTTGACAGTGCCGGTAATGTAGCTATAGGATACGCGCCGATACAAACTGCGGGTGTAAATATAGAGAAACTGTTAGTTGATGCAGGTTCTACAGCAGCCAATCCCACACAATCTATAAACGTAATTACAGGTCGTGGTTACCTCAACAGTTATCTGCAGCTAAACATTCAGAACAAGAGTGCAGGCACTGCTGCAAGTTCAGACGTAGTGGCTACTGCTGATAATGGAGATGAAACGACCAATTATATCGATATGGGCATTAACAGCAGCGGCAACACTTCAAATTATTTTGGCGCGTCCAATGATGCGTACCTCTACAACATGGGACAGGATCTACTGATAGGAACAGGTACCGCTGGTAAAGTTCTCGCTTTTCTTACAGGTGGCGGTAACCCAAGTACCAATGAAAGAATGCGGATTGATGCAACCGGTAGAGTTGGTATAGGCGAACCTTCGCCTGCACAAAAATTAGATGTAGCCGGAAACATAAGCGTAGATAGCTCGCTATATATTGATGCCCTGCAAGCCAACACCGGATCTAGTAAACCGGCTTTGGTTTTTGGTAGTTATGCAAGCGGAGAATCTATTTCGTCTAAGCGCACTGCGGGCACCAACCAATATGGAATTGACTTTTATACCTCATTTTTAAATCGGATGACCATTACTACTGGCGGCAATGTAGGTATAGGAACAATTACGCCTGGTTCTAAATTAACTGTAGCAGGTCAGGTTACTGCAACAGGATTTGTAACATCATCTGACAGACGTTTAAAAACCCATATAAAGGATTTGAATTATGGTTTAAAAGAAGTTTTGTCTTTACAACCCGTTAGCTACAACTGGAAGAAAACGCCAAATACAGATAAGCAGATTGGTCTGATTGCACAAGATGTAAGAAAATTAGTCCCCGAAGCGGTAGTGGGTGATGAGGCTAAAGAAAAACTTGCGGTAAACTATACAGAGTTAATACCTGTTTTAATCAATGCCATAAAAGAGCAGCAAAAACAGATTGAAGAGCTGAAACAAAAGGTAGAAAAGCTTCAAAAGAAATAAGGCATGAAAACCTTATACAAGAACCTTTAAAAACACCCACTGTTAAAATATAATCCGCTTATAATCGTTTATTCTTTATGGCTTTAGCCAATCCTTATATCCAATCCTATGAATCCATCCAAAAGCATAAACATTTATCTCACACTCGACCGGCTGCTTATAAACAGTTATTTTAATAAACACGATCCGGCGCCTATTTACAAAAGACAACTGAGCTACCAGTTTGAAGAATACATTATGCATTCTGTAAGGTCTGCTAAAAGATACTCTAATATCTTTTATAAATTAAGGTATACCAGCGAGATAGATAAGCAATATGCACAGCCGGTATTATATGCCTTAAGAAAGCACTTTACCGAAAAAAAAGAGGAAAGAATACACGCGTTTAAAAAATTTAAAAAACGCACCTGGATGGTACTTGCTATAGGTATCGCTGTCGTTGTTCTACTCCAGACATTTATGCCGGTTATATTTAGTGAGGCCTACCGCCTTCATTCGGGCCTTAGCAATACGATAGACGTGTTTTCGTGGGTAATACTCTGGCACCCGATAGACGAACTGATATTTCACTGGAACCCATACTTGAAAGATATATGCCTTCTCAATAAACTCGCTACCGGAGAGTCTATAATATTAGAAAATGAAAAGAAGTCTTTTGTTGACAGCGCTTTCCCTTATGCTCAACATTAAAGCATTTTCACAATCGCAGTGTGGCTTGCAGGAGTATTATTACCTCGGCGAAAAGCAGACATTTGTTGTAGTGCCGGTAGTATATTTTCAAAACCGACACAACTGGTATTTTGAAGGGCGGTATAACTACGAAGCGCTAAATACGGCATCGGTGTATGCAGGAAAAATTTTTGAAAAAAAGGGGAACGTATCGTGTTCTGTAAATCCTGTAGCAGGATTGGTAATGGGACAACTGAAAGGTGGCTCTGCAGGAATGAATATAAAAGTGGATTATAAAAAATGGAGTTTTTCTGCCCAGTCTCAGTACACCTTTTCTTTTTTCAATAAAGAAAACTTTACCTATAGCTGGTCAGAACTGGCATACAATGCAACAGACTTTTTGGGAGGTGGTTTGTGTTTACAGCAAACCGGGGAATTTGAGTCAAAAAACAGGTTTGATAAAGGTATTTTCTTGAAAATAAAATGCAGCCGCTGGACTTTTCCATTATACGTTTTTGAAAAAAGCGGACACGAAAAATTCTTTGTGCTCAGTTTAAATTACGAGTGGACACATACAGGATTTGTAAGAAACAAAAACAACAGTAACCATTAATAGTAGCCTTTGTTGGTTGTCCCCGTCACTGCGGGGAACGAAGCAATCCCACTGCACAGCAGGTTGATTGTTAGCCGGGAGATTAGGGTCGACTTAAAGAAAATATGGTTGTGGTTGTCCTCGTCATTGCGAGGAACGAAGCAATCTCATAGCATAGCAGGTTGACTATTAGCTGGCGTCACTTAAATAAAAAAGTGTTTGTGGATGCAGTCTTTTGACAGTAAGGCAAGTAGATTTTGGGTTAAAAGCTG
This sequence comes from uncultured Segetibacter sp., assembly GCA_964251885.1. Lineage (GTDB taxonomy): Bacteria > Bacteroidota > Bacteroidia > Chitinophagales > Chitinophagaceae > Segetibacter. The sequence continues at coordinate 8,222 of CAXUMK010000117.1, forward strand.
AATAAAGGTTTGCCGTACAAGTGAGTGACACAACGATGTACCACAAAAAACCAATGTTCGTGTCCAAAAAATAAACATTTGAAATGCACCATGAAAAACCTTCAGCCTGAAAAATTATAAAAATAATTATGAACATACATTCATTTTTTTTAATCGCACTGCCTGCTTTACTTATACAGGGGTTCTGGCTAAGCTGGTGGTTTAAACTGGTGGTAATTGCTTTAGCATTTGTCTGTGCTGTTATTTATCACAAGGTGAAAATAAAAGCCGTAAAAAATGAAAAAGCAGAAATGGAAAGAAAGATGCTTGAAAAAAGTGAATTGCTTACTTACTCTGTTCAAAACGAACAAAAGGCAAGGCAAGAAGCCGACATGGCAAACAACAGTAAAAGTATACTGCTGTCTAAGATAACCCATGAGATACGCACGCCAATGAATGCTATGATGGGTATGGCATCTCTGTTAAACGAAAGCCACCTTACTCCTGAGCAGCGCGGCTTTACTTCTTCAATACTACAGTCGGGCGATGGTCTTCTTGAACTGATAAATGACATACTAATGCAGGATATTTTAGAATATTCTAAAGTAGACTCAGGAAAGCAACTGGAGCTAAAAGATTTTGATTTACGAAACAGTATAGAAGAGGTGCTTGATGTGTTTGGTGCAAAAGCAGCGGCTGCGGGAGTAGATCTTATTTATAGTATTCATGACAACGTTCCCCTGCAGCTTGTAGGCGACGCTTACCGGTTGCGCCAGATACTCATGAACCTGGTAGAAAACGCTTTCCGGTTTACTGATGCAGGAGAAATTTTTATCGGGGTAAAGGCAATACAATCTGCAGAAGACGGCAGGATGAATATAGAATTTGAAGTAAGAGATACCGGCAAAGGAATGTCTCAGCAAAGACTGCAAAAGGTTTTGAAAGAATTACTGTCGCCTGATACAAAAACACAAAATGAAACAATAGGCCTTACTTTGATCATTTGCAAAAAACTGGTGGGTTTAATGGGCGGCTCAATTAAAGTTGAAAGCAGTCCGAATGAAGGAACGACTTTTACCTTTACTATTTTACTACACCAAACTCTGCAACCAAAGAGGGCTCATTTGTATGATGAGATGGCTGGCGCCGAAGGCAAAAAAGTGTTGATCGTAGATGATAATGCTGCCGTTTTAAATACTATCACAAACCAGATAATAAAATGGAAGCTTGTTCCCTTTACAGCTTCATCGGATAAAACAGCCATCGAAATACTGGAGGAGAACCCCGGTATTGACATTGTAATTACTGACTTACAAATGCCCTTGATGGATGGAATACAACTAAGTAGATCCATTAAGCAACTGCGGCCCGATATGCCTGTTATTCTTTTAAACAATGTTGGTGACGAAAGCTTCAGACACTATCCTGAATTGTTTTGCGCACACATAAACAAGCCTGTAAAACAGCATTTGCTAAGTAAGCATCTTGCAAGCGGGTTAAGACAAAAAATAAACGCTTCGGCTGCAAGCAAACAAAAGCAGAAACAAAAGCTTTCCGTTGATTTTGCAAAGCAGCATCCATTGCGCATATTGGTTGGAGAAGATGATGCAATGAACCAGCAAATGGCCAAAATGATTTTAAACCGGCTTGGTTACGAAATATGTATCTGCGGCAACGGCAAAGAAATACTCGAAGAAGTAAGCCAGCACAAATACGACCTGATACTGATGGATGTGCAAATGCCTGAAATGGATGGCCTGGAAGCGACCCGCATGATTCGCCTTTGCCTTAGCGAGCAGCCGGTAATTATAGCGATGACAGCCAATGCCCTGCAGGGAGACAGAGAAATATGCCTCGGTGCAGGAATGGATGATTACATAGACAAACCCGTAAAACTTGAAGGACTTGTCGACCTGCTTGAAAAGTGGTCGCTGCAGGTAAAACAGTATTCTTAACAATTAGGCAGTACATACAATATCTGCCTAAAAGAAACGTTGTTAAACACTATGCTGTGATGATGACGACGGACTGCTGATGACTGACAACTGACAACTGACTATTGACTATTTGACTATTGACTACTGACTACTGGCTACTGACTACTGACTACTGGCTACTGACTACTGACAACTTAGACATTATACCGGGTATGGGATAAAAAAAGTGAGTTGAATTTCTTTTGAACCAGGCTGAATGACTGCTATTTAGCAGCCGTTGCGTCGCACACTTTTACTTTTTATTCGTTATTGTACAAGCAACCACCGACCATTGACCACTGACGACTGACCATTGACTACTGACTATTGACTACTGACTATTGACTAACTACTAACTACTTACTACTTACTACTTACTACTTACTACTGACTACTGACTGACTACTGACTACTGACTACTGCCCGGCTGTTTTAATAAAACGTATTTATGGAAAAAAATTCTTTTTCAAATAAAAAACTAACCATTCTTGTATTGGTTAGTTTTTGCTATTTCGCATCTTCGGCACAGGCAAAGCTCAATGTTAGCGGAGCTAAAATAAACATGGCCAATGCTGTTTATCTTTCTACAAATGACATTTCTTTATCTGGTGGCAGCACTGTCAGGGTAGATTCATCAACCATTAAAATTGCAGGCGCCATATTTAGTTCGGGAACTTTTGATGTAACCAATGGCACTGTAGAAACCAACGGAACCGCAGCGCAGACTATTCCTGCTAATGTTTTCTTTACAAATACTGTAAGAAATCTTACTGTCAACAATACTGCAGGGGTAACCATGCAGGGTACCGATTCGCTCACCGATGTATTAACGCTTGGCAGTGGCACTCTTGCTTCAACTTCAAATGGCTATCTCACCTTAAAATCAACTGCAATACGCACAGCCCGGGTTGCCCCGGTAACCTCTGTTGCAAGTGTACCCGTTAGTGGAGATGTGATTGTAGAAAGATATATTCCTGCCAAAAGAGCTTACCGGCTGCTTACTGCTCCGTTAACTTCTACAACAAGTGTCAGAGCGAACTGGATGGAAAATACAAATAATCCTACTCCGGTAATAAACAACAATCCCTTACCCGGTTATGGCACACACATTACAGGTACTGCCGGTAATGCGGGTGGCTTTGATGTTACCAATACTACCAATCCATCCATGTTTACTTTTGATGCTTCAACTCAGCTATATTCATCTATACCCAATACAAGCGTCTTGTTTTCTGCCGGTACAGGCTACAGAATTATTGTAAGAGGAAGCAGAAGCACCAACCTTCTCAGCAATGCTCCTCCTCCTTCCATCACAACTTTAAGGGCTAAAGGAACGCTTCTTACCGGTACACTTGTAATGACAAAACCAGGCGGAGGCGGCACAACAGGTATGCCCCCGCTTTCTGCTGCAACAAATGGGTACACTTTAATCGGCAATCCGTATGCATCGCCGTTAGACTGGAATGCAATTGAAAAAGTAAACGTATCCACGAGCATCTATATATTTGATCCTACCATTAACGGTGCCAACGGCCGCGGTGCTTTTGTAACTTACAACGGTACACTTGGTACCAATAATACGGCTTCTTCCATTGTTGATAATAACCTGCAGTCGGGGCTTGCTTTTTTTGTGCAGACCACCGGCGCAAACCCATCGCTTACAATAAGAGAAACGCATAAAACAAGTGTTCTTCGCAATGTTTTCAGGGAAACTAACACACTACCTAAATTGGCGGTGCAACTGTTACTGCCCTCACAGATTAGTACTACAGAATCCGCTGATGGCTTTCTTGTATTTTTTTCAACCGATTTCCCCTCTGCAGTAAGTGAGGAGGACTCATACAAGCTAACTAACCAGGATGAAAACATAGGAATTTTAATACAGGGTGTGGTATTAAGTATTGAGGGCCGTCAGCCGGTTACTACTGCAGACACGGTGTTTATGAAGACATGGCAGCTTACAAAACCTGATTATAGTTTCAAGGTTAAGCTGCAGAACTTCGATCCTTCTGTCCAGGCTTTTCTGTACGATGCTTACCTGCATACAAATACGCCCATCAGTGATCCTGATGGAACCTTTATTCCATTCAGCATAAATTCTGATACCGCTTCTTCATCAACAGGTAGGTTTCAAATAGTGTTTAAAAATGCTTCGATACTGCCTATTGAAATATCTACTGTAAAGGCATATCCAAAAGACAAAGGCATAGAAATAGAATGGACAGTTTTGACAGAAAGCAATATAGACCGGTACATTGTAGAAAAATCAGCAGACGGCCAGCAGTTTATAGCCGCAGACTCGGTAATGGCAAAGCAAAATCCCGGCATCTCTTCCAGCTACTCATGGTTTGATGCAAAACCCTATTCAGATGATAATTACTACCGCATCCAGGCGATTGACAAGTCTGGCGCAGTTAAATACAGCAGGATAGTAAAGGTACATTTGAATACTGCAGGAAATCCGGTTGTTGTAACCGAAAACCCGGTTCGTGGCCAGTCGATACACCTTGAAATAAAAAATCTAAACAAAGGAAACTATACGGTTACATTGTTCAATGCTGCAGGGCAACTGGTGTACAAAGGCGCTTTAAACTATAGTGGCAGGGTCACTAATGAAGTCATCAAATTAAACACTCCGCTTCCGGGAGGAATATACCAGTTGCATTTTGTGGGGGCAGACGAAGAACAAAATGTTTCGGTGATGTTTGAGTAAGCAGTCCCCTAAATCCCCCGAAGGGGGACTTAAAGAGTTTTATTTGAATATTGAGCATTGAATATTGAGCATTGAACATTGACTTTTAAATGTTCAATAACCAATGTTCAATATTCAATTATAGAGCACCCGCCCTAAAATCACATTGTCCTTTAGCGCTGGGGGTTATTGCTGCAGGGAGTAGAACAAAAAGCCCTGTTACCTTACAGGCAACGGGGTTTCATTTAGGGCTTTTCGTCTATCCACTTAATGTTTAGCGGCTGCCCATTTGTTGTCAGTATGTTTCAATGAATGAAAAAGCAGCACCTAAATTTGGATGCTGCTATAATTTATTTTTGTTTTCTATGAAAGCCCACCATCACACCCAATGACTTTGCCTGTCATATACTCATTCTCAATTAGGAACTGAATTGCTTGTGCAATGTCATTCGGCTGTCCAATACGTCCGACAAGAGTTTGAGCAGCGTAACTGTCAAATGTTTCATCTTTTGCAGCACCTAAAAAATTCCACCAACCTGTGTCTATTACACCGGGCGATACTGAGTTTACACGCAACGGTTTCAATTCTTTTGCTAAAATAGGTGTCATTATTTCCAATGCTCCGTTTATGGCTGCAAGTCCTGATGTGCCTGGAAATTTTGCTGTTGCTGATATTGCTGTTATCAATGTTACACTTCCTATGGGGTTTAAGTAGGGAAGTGCTGCTTTCAATGTATAGAGTTGCACCCAAAATTTTTCTTCAAAACCTGCACGAAGGTTCTCTAATGAAAGTTCATTAAAGTTGCCAATTCCTTTTCCACCGCTAACAGCAATTACAAGATGGTCAATATCGCCTTGCGATGCGAAAAATTTTTCCAAAGATGCGATGTTGCTGCTGTCAATTTGCGCTGTTGATAATCCCAACGATTTCGCATTGTTTAATTTTTCTTGATTTCGTCCTGTGACAGTTACGAAAGCTCCATTCTCTTGTAGCATTTTGGCCGTAGCTAAGCCCATTCCTGATGAGCCGCCTGCCACGATAATTTTTTTGGTTTGTAAAGTCATAATTGTGCTTTTAAATGTTCGGTACAAAGTTGTTTGTTATACAGAGCCGAACCATTAGCCGAATTATGCGTTCTATAGGCTTAATTATTCCTGTTGCGAAACATAAGTGGTGTTTCACTTGTCATTGCTTTGAAAAATCGGTTAAACGAAGCAGGGTCGGAAAAATCCAATCGGTAAGCAATCTCTGCTACGGAATTATCAGAATACCGAAGTAATGATTTGGCTTCTTGTAACAACATTTCCCTGATAGCATCCGATGCGGTTTGTCCTGTATTTTCTTTTACCGTTTTATTGAGATAATTGGCACTCACGCCAAGCATTTGGGCATAATTGCTTACTTGTCGCTTGTCAAGATAATGTTGGGAAACCAATTTGTTAAACCTGTTGGCTAACTTATAATTTTCTGAAAAGTGTTTGTTGGAACTACCTATACTTTGTCTTTCATAACTCCTTTTTGCTTCAAGAAGTATAAGATACAGATACATTTTTATCGCTTTTTCTTTCCCTGATTTTTGTTGTTGCAATTCATTATTGATGTTCTTTAAGAACGAAAGGACATTTTTCAGTTCACTTTCTGAAATTTGAAAAACAGGTGTCCCCGAAATACTGAAAAAAGGGAAATCATTACCAATTTTGACGGACAGAATAATGTCATTTAAAAAGTCTTGGTCAAATAATATATAATAACCTGAAGCGTCTTCCGAAATATTGTTTTTTGAAAAAATCTGGTTTGGAAAAGTAAACGATAAAGTTCTTGGCTGATGTGTGTAATGGTCAAGCCCAATTTGCATATCAAGCGTTCCTGTTACTGTAATGCTTATTCTGTAAAATTCAGATTTTAGAGGTCCAATAGAACTAACAAGTCCTTCGCTTGAATAAATCTCAAATCCTTCAACTCTTTTTGAAATGTCTATTTTGTTGTAACCAAAAGAAGAAGTCGCGTCGTCTTGCCGATGTATCTGTCTGAAATTTTTCAGGCTGTAATGCGGAATGTCTTTTGATTTATTATTCATCGTCTGTCAGTCATTGTGCCTATTGCAGTGAGTGTAGGTTAGGTTGCCGCTAACGAAAAAGTGTTTATGAAGTTGTGGCATTTGAAAAACGTCAGGT
>CAXUMK010000117.1:15053-16256 GCA_964251885.1 uncultured Segetibacter sp.
CTTTCATTGGCTGATTGTTGCTTGTCCTTACTATTATATTATATTTACCTGACGTTAGTTTTTTCACAGTCTGACGTTAAAGTGTTTATGAAGTTGTGGCATTTGAAAAACGTCAGGTTCAATTAACCACAGAAGCAAAATAGCGATTTGAAGTCGAATGGTTAACGTCCAGCCACAATTTTATAAACACACTATTGTATGCAGGGCATTAAAGTATTTATGTGTTGCCAACATTAACGTTTGTTGTTTTTTAATCGCTGGAAAATTTCTACATACCTGATTCCGCTTGAACTATCTACTATGGTTTGTTTGAATTCATTGCTGTTTCTGAACTCAATATCCATATTAAATGTCTTTCCTTTATTCTGAAAGTAATTAGAGTTTAGGCACAACTCAGTTCCTTTGTTCCCTTTCATTTTAAAGGTGCTAAATCCTATAAATGTGGTAAGTCCTTTTGAGGTAGGGTTCTTATGAAAATCTCCCCAAACGATATAACCATCTTTACAGACTTTATAATTAATACCGTTATCTAATGTTGTATCGTTGTTTTTAATTGCATAAGATTCTAACTGTTTCCAGGCTCCGTCCATCGGGCATTTAGTTTTAGTTCCTACATACTTGTATTCTTCTATGTAGGTCAACTTCTTCCCCTGCCATGTTGCTGTATCTTCAAATATTTGCTTAAATCCTTGCGGAGTTTTGTCAATATCAAGCATGGATTTGGTAGGTTCAAAGCGGCTTGTGCCAGAAGAACTGAACAGTACATACTCTGTTAACTTCCTTCCTTCTTTTGTATAAGAGCCAATGCTAAAAGAGGCAACGGAATCATGCGTTGCTGAATACATAAAGTAGTCTTCTGTATAAATTTTTAATTGATTAACATCAGCAACAATAGAATCTGTTGTGCCATTGCTGATACTTTTGGAGAGCAATTTATATGCTCCTGGCATATCAGATATTCGGTTTCTATCGGCTGTACCACAGCTGGATAACACCACAGCTAACATTGTATATACTGCTTTCATTATATAGCATTTTGTTTTTTGAAAAGGTAGCTGTTTTGCTCGAAAGCAAAAAACAACCCTTTTACACGGTAGCGGCGTGACAAACTCGATTGCCGCTAACGAAAAAGTATTGCTGATGGTGGGGAATTGAAAAGCCTCCGCCTGGCAACCGAAGTTCAATTGAAAAACGTTTGATGAA
>CAXUMK010000118.1:0-998 GCA_964251885.1 uncultured Segetibacter sp.
GACGCAACGATGACTCATAGTAGTAACTCAGCCCGGTTCAAAAAAAATCTACTCACTTTTTTATCGCTTGCATAGTTTGGATTAATCAAAACAAATACTTTTTGAATGACAAAGAAGAGCGCGGGTATTGTGCCATATCGTTTTGACAACAACCTTTTACAGGTTTTACTGGTTCATCCGGGAGGGCCGTTTTGGAAAAATAAAGACATTGGTGTGTGGTCGATACCTAAGGGCGAATTTACAGATGAAGAAGAGGCTTTTGCGGCAGCCAAAAGAGAATGCAAAGAAGAATTGGGTGTAGCATTAGATGGAGAATACCTTGAGCTTACTCCTGTGAAACAAAAAAGCGGCAAGGTGGTGTACGCCTGGTCATTAGAGGCCGATATAGATCCAGAGATGATTGTGTCTAATACTTTTGAGATGGAGTGGCCAATAAAATCGGGTAAAAGGCAAACATTTCCCGAAATTGATAAAGGAGCGTGGCTTTATTATTCGGAAGCGAAAGAGAAGATAAATCCATACCAGGCTGCCTTTATTGATGAATTGGCAAAGAAACTAAACCTGTCTGCAGAACAATTAAAATAGAAAATAAGAAGGCGTGTTTATCGTGAATTGTTCTACTCATTTTTTGTATAACCTTCAAAAGAGATTGGAAGAGGCTTTAAATGAAAAAAAGAGCCGGACAGCAAAGTAATAATAGCAGTACAACTGTCATTTCATCAGCTATTTCTTTCGCAGGTTTGGCAGGCATTGCCGAACTGTTAGAAATTAGTTATAAGCCGGTGTTATAACCTTAATCAGCATCAAATTTGCATTGATATTATTGTAAAAAATAAAAATTATGAAAAAGCTACTTGTGATATTGCTTGCAACAGGTGTAACCTTTGCAGCAAACGCCCAGAAGATTGGCGGAGGTTTTAGAGGAGGTGGAGTGCGTTATATAAGTCCCCGGGTTATTGTAGCGCCTGCTTACCCTTACTACTATGGTGGATTGGGTT
>CAXUMK010000118.1:1008-11935 GCA_964251885.1 uncultured Segetibacter sp.
ACGGAGTCGGTTTGGGCTTAGGCTTAGGATATTCACCGTTCTATAATCCATATTATCCGCAACGTGAACAGAGGTCTAATCAGCTTGACCTACAAATACAGGATATTAAGAATGAATACGATTTTAAGATATCTACTGCAAAACACGATAAAAGCATTAGTAAAGATCAAAGGAAACAGGAAGTCCGCGATTTGAAACACCAGAAAGAAGATGCGATCATCCAGGCAAAAAAAGATTACTTCCAGGCTCAGGATGAAAGGAGATACAACAGGGATAACAGACCTAACACTTACAACGGAAATAATAGTAACAATCAGAGTGGAAATAATAGCAACAATCAGAGTAATTAAGCCACTTCTTTCGAAATTATAAAAGCCCCGCAAAAGCGGGGTTTTTTTGTGCATCCCCAATTGTCACTTTTGTGGTTGTCCTTTAGTAAATTCCACCGTTCGTCATTGCGAGGCACGAAGCAATCTCCTGCGCAATTAGGTGTGCAAGCGCAGCTTCTTCTTATATTTTCATTTCCTTTATCAAATTATCGGCATTTTGTTTTAGCATCAGTCAGTATTTGATATGTTTAAATATTTCATTTTGTGTTGATCATTTAAGAATTATATTCATAGCATAATCTGTATTATGTCTCATTCGCACCAGGATATTTTTGAAAACAGGAAACAGTTTCAGTTAGAGAGAATGATCTTATTCAGCGATGCTGTTTTTGCAATTGTTATTACTTTGCTGGTGATAGAAATTAAGGTGCCTGAAGTTGCCGTAACGGGAATGTTGCCTGTTGAAGAGTTGAAGAAAGATCTCGTTCGCCTTTTACCTCAGATAGCAGGATTCGTCATGAGCTTTTTTGTGATCGGATTGTTCTGGATCAATCACCACAGGGTATTTGGATATGTAATAAATTATGACATCCGGTTGTTGTGGCTAAATCTTTTTATGCTTTTGGCAGTTGCTTTTCTTCCGTTTACCACAAGCCTTGTTTCTCAGCATGGTTATCTTAATCTTGCTTATATCATTTATTCCTGTAACCTTGGCATGATTGGGCTGATGAGTTTTTTTGTCTGGAAGCATATTAGTAATCCTGTAAAAAAACTATCCGTTGGTCTTGAAGACATCAACATGCGCAGGTATGGCAGAACGAGAAGTCTAACTGTAGCCTGTATCTTTTTTTCAGGCGCTCTTTTCTGTCTTTTTAATTCTGACGTTTTCTTTTGGATAGACCGCTTCATATTCATTCTTATTTTTCCCGCACTTCGTATTATCAAAAGGATATACAAAATTAAAGGCGACGCCTGAAATTTTTGCAACAGTGGATGCATTCCAAATTGGCGTTTATGAATTGTTGTCCTTTTGTGAGTTCTATCGTTCGTCATGCGAGGGACGAAGCAATCCCCTGCACAATCAGGTTGACAGTTGGCTAAGGGATTGCTTCGCGAAGCTTACGCAAGGCTCGCAATGATGCAACAATTTGGAACGCACCAGAAACAGTAGCAGGCTGCTGCGACCTGTCTTAAAATGATAGTTGTCGAGGGATACAAGTGCACTCACTGGCTTGTTGAATAAAGATCTATTAGTACAAGAGTGCGACGCAAGTAAAGCTCATAGTAGTAACTCAGCCCGGTTCAAAATGTCTTCTCACTTTTTTATCGCTTGTGCAGTATAACGAATGGTTAATTCTTTCTTTTCATCTTTTTAAAATGCTTGTACGGCTAATTGTTAAGATATTATTGCATAAATACATACAATACATGGCTTACTTTTGTCAGCATATAATTTTTTACAACGGTATGAAAAGATTTGCAGCATGTTTGGCACTTTTGTTAAGTGCTTATTTTGTTAAGGCACAAAGGGTCGTTTACAGTGAACCTGACCGCAATGACTTCAGGCAAACTGAATTTGAAATAATCGGAAAGGTTAGTGGCAATATTCTGATATATAAAAACATCAGAAGCTCCTACGCTATCAGCGTGTACGACATGGATATGAAGCAGAAAGACAGGGTAAAACTCAGCTTTGTCCCCGACAGAATTATTAATGCCGACTTTATAGCCTACCCCGATTATTGCTACATGTTTTACCAGTTTCAAAGGCGCAATGTGGTCTATGCAATGGCTGCAAAAATAGATGGCAATGGTAAAATTGTGGGTGAACCGAAAATTATGGATACTACCGAAATCGGTTTCCTTGCCAGTAATAAAATATATTCTGTTATAAACAGCGATGATAAGCAATCTATCGGGTTGTTTAAAATCAACAGTAAGAGTGAAGATAACTACCTGGTAACCACTGCTACCTACGACAAAGACCTTGAGAGAAAAGAGAAACAGTATGTAAATATACCAATGCCCGAAAGGCACGATTACTTAACTGAATTTGTGATTGATAACGATGGAGATTTTGCCTTTGTACGAGCGGTGCCAAGCCAGGAAAACGATAAGATCCAAAAGGTTTTTCTGCTCGAGAAAAAGGCCGGAACCAATGAAGTAAAATACAATGAGGTACGCCTGAATGACCAATCGCTCGATGATATAAGACTGAAAGTAGATAACTACAATAGACACTACATCCTTTCTTCTTTTTACAGCAAAACGAGGCGGGGAAATATTGAAGGGCTATATACCCTTATTTGGGATAAAACAACCGAAACAGCTAAATCTGCCACTTCTGTAGTCTTTAACGATAATCTAAGAAACGATGCAAAAGGTGATAACAGTGTAAAAACAGCCTTTAACGACTTTTTTATCAGGAACATGATCGTACGTAAGGATGGCGGTTTTCTTTTGTCGGCTGAGTCGTTTTTCAGCACAGGCAGAGGAGGCCCGTATAACAGGTACGATTACATGTACGGTTCTCCTTTTTCGCGTCCTATGGATTATTATATGTTCAGCCCGTATGGTTCTGGCTACGGCTATCCGTGGTACAGGTATAACAGCCTGGGACAAAGCACCCGTTACAATGCGCAGAATGTTGCCGTATTTTCTTTTGACAGCTCGGGAACTGTAAGCTGGAGTAATGTGCTGAACAAAAACCAGTACGACGACGAAACGGATGCATTTATTGGTTACTCTTTATTGAATACAGGAGACCAGTTACATTTCTTATTTAACCAGCAGGAAAAGCGGGTACAGTTGCTGACCGACCAAAGCATATCGCCCAGCGGACAGGTCACCCGCAACCCGACGTTGAAAAATCTTGACCAGGGCTACGATTTCATGGCGCGCTACGGAAAACAGATCGGAAGCAGGCAAATAATTTTTCCATGCATGTACAGAAATTATCTTTGTTTTGCACGGTTAGATTTAGAATAAAACCGTTACAAATAAAGAGTGGTTGCGTTATTTAAAGACCGTTCACCGGCAACAGTCATCTGGCTGTTTATACTTAGCTTTATTGTTCACAGTCAATTTATTATTGATTTTCCCGGTATTCTCTCTACTGAACACGATGGTTTGCTTTCCATCTTTTTAAACAGGTATGTCGCCCTGTACAGCCCGGTCGTTATCATTTTTATTTACCACGCCGTTGTCATTACCCAGGCACTGCGTCTCAACTATCTCTTCAACGATAACCGCATGTATAGCAAGGTTAGCTTTCTTGCTGCAATGGTATATATACTGCTTACCGGTATATTCAAAGAGTGGAGCAACCTCACTCCTGCTTTGATAGAAAATTTTCTGGTCATCTGGCTGTTTACAAAAACAGTGCGGTTATACAACAATCCCAATCCCAAAACCTTACTTTTCAATATTGGGCTTATCATTGGCGTAAGCATCCTTTTATATCATCCTTCTGCACTGCTTATTCTGCTCACTTTTTTTGCGCTGATGGTGGTGCGGCCTTTTGTTATAACCGAATGGCTGGTACTGCTCATGGGGGTTGTTTTCCCGTTTTACTTTCTTGCTGCTTATCTGTATTTAACCGACCGGCTCAAAACCATCCGCCAGTATCTTCCAAACTGGGGGCTCAATATTCCGCACACCGTTATTTCGCCTGCATTTTTTGTAACCGTTGGCCTTATTGTGCTTGTTCTCATTATCGGCCTGATTTATTCGCAGCAGGAAAGCCGTCGCCTGCTTATTCAGGTTCGTAAAAACTGGGTGGTATTATTGGTGATGCTGTTTGTAATGCTGCCCATTCCGTTTATAAACAAAGATGCAGAAATAGACAGCCTGCTCTTATGGATCGTTCCCGCCAGCCCTTTCATTGCCAAAGGTTTCTTAGTCCCCAAAAAGAACACATTGCCCAACCTTATGTTCTGGTCGTTACTCGTGCTTGCATTGCTAAAAAACTGGCAGGTTGTAAAGTAGTGTTTAAGAAAGTTTTGGTTACCGGCTTTTGAATAAACAGGGGCATTGTTGTGTCACTCACTTGTACAGGCGGATATTCTATTGAGCGTCTATTGAACGGAAACAGTCCTGCTATTAAACGTGTTTAAGTAAAACCGAAGGAACACTTAAACCAACGGGAAAAGCTTATGCTCTACTATTGCATGCGTTGTTTAGCATTGCTATCTTTGGTGACAACTATCGATGGGTAGGCACAGCCCATCGCTACTAATAGCCCTGAAAGGGCGAGATATAACAACGATGGGTGCAGCCCATCGAAAAACCATGGGACAATCACTCGTAAAAAATTATATCCACATCGTCTTCAGCACCAAGTACAGGCAAACGCTGATTCATCCGCCGGTGGAAGCCGAATTACATAGTTATCTCGGGGGCATCTGTAACGAACGGGAATGTCAGTCCACAAAAGTTGGTGGCTATACAGACCATATTCATATCCTCTGTATGCTATCCAAAAAAATCGCATTAATGAAGCTGGTGGAAGAAGTGAAATCTCATTCTTCGAAATGGATAAAAACAAAAGGCGAAGACTACCGGAACTTCTACTGGCAGGATGGATATGGAGCTTTTTCGGTAAATCCATCGCAGGTAGATACAGTGATCCATTATATTGCCAATCAGCATGAACATCACAGGAAAAAGACATTCCAGGAAGAATACCGCGCATTTTTGAAAAAATACAAAGTTGAGTATGACGAACGGTATGTGTGGGATTAGCTGGTATTACACCTTTCAGGGCTTTAATTCGATGGGCTTCACCCATCGTTGATATATGCCGCCCTTTCAGGGCTGTTATGATATGATGTTCTGGGAGTCGCCTCTTTAGCCTTGTGGGACCCGGCAATCTTGCCGAAGCCCTTACTAAAAGTAAAAGTAAGTGACACAACGATGCTTATTAGTAGCACAAAAGCTAAGTACAAAAACTTTCCTACCAACATTGCAAGTAAGCTATTCTATTTGCCTGCCGGCTTTTCTTCACTCAGTTTCTTTAGACCCTGTTTCACTTCGGGGCTGCTCATAAACAATTTCCATAGCAGACCGCTCCGGTAGTTTTCGATCATTACGGTTATAGGTGCCTGGTTCAGTCCCATATAAACATCAGAACACCAGTTGTCATCCGGGCTAAAAGAATCTCTAAAGCCATATTCACCCCATAGAAACTTACCATACCTGCGGTAGTAATTTTTAAGCGCCGCCATAGATTGTTGTGGAGTATAAGGAAAAGATGCCAGCGCACCAGTTGGCGTTATTTTTCCATGATCGGCATGTGACACCGGCTCATCGGCAGAATAATCCCTGGGACCATCGCTTGCTGTTAATCCCCAGGCATCGGCGCCGTATCCAGCATGCTTTGCGGGGTTTTCTATACAATAGCGATAATTAATAAAAGCAATGTTTTGGTTGTTGGTAAAGTAGTTGGTGTAAGCATCGTGCATCTGGTGCGGATCGAGCCCAAGAAAGGAATAATGGGTAAAGAAAAGCGGCCCGCCGTTAGACACGCCAACGGCTAACGGAATGCCATAGTAAGTGTTGCCATTGGTGAAATGCAAACCATCGGGAGATTGTCCCCAGCTACGGTATTCTTTTGCATAATCGCTCTGGCTTGCCCAGCCGCTGTAATACAAACTTGCCGGTATGCCATGCGTTCGCGATGCGATGCCGAGAATATAAGTGATCATCGTTTCGTTCCAGCCAATGAGCCGGTGATTGATCACCCAGGCTTTATCGGGAGACCAATGCCAATATAAAAATTTACTGTCAGCATCCTTCCGGTACCAGATCCATTCCACTCTTCGCCAGATGCTATCAACGCGGGTACGGATCAGTTGTTCTTCTTTTGAAGTTCCATTGAAATATTGCCTTGCCGTTAAAACGCCTTGCATTAAAAAAGCCGTTTCCACCAGGTCGCCGCCATCATCATTGGCACCAAAGAAAGGAATCACCCGACCTGTTGACCCATCTATAAAATGAGAATATGCGCCATGAAACGTTTCTGCGGTTAGCAAAAAAGAAGTAATACGATTGAAGCGTTGCATCAATTGCTGGTGCGTAATAAAATGCCTTTCTGCACCGGCTATCAATGCCATGATACCAAAGCCCGATGCACCGGCTGCTACCATGTGTCGCCTGCCGGGAATATCTTCCAGCGCCAGCCCGCTGTTGCTTTCAGCGCCTTCCCAATAATAACGGAAATTAGCCTCCTGCACCATGTCGAGCAGTTGGCTTTCGGTCATTGTATATGTGTTTGCCTGCAGCACATTCGATAGATGCGTTTCGGTGTATTCATTATCCAGCAAGCTGATCTTGTAGTAAAATGTTTTTCCGGTGGTGTCTGTAAAATCAGCGTAACGATTTATCCATGGCGACTGTATGCCCACGGGATAAAATGTTTTATTATCACCAGACCGGTACACTTTTATATATCTCACAGCCGTATCTTTTACCGGCTTCCATGTAATATCTACATGCTTTTCAAAGCCTTTTGCAAACTGCAACACAGCAGTTGAAGTAATGGTTGCCACATCTGCTTTATTTAGTTCAAGCTGGTCGATATACAGTTTATGTTCTTTGCCATCGGTTGCCTGTTGTGCAAAAACAACCGCATTGATATTGTATGGCGTAACAGCGGCATGGAAAGCAGCCAAAGGAATACGAACAGCAAGCCATTGATCTTTTCTAAAATGCTGAATGTATGGCTGTAATGGCAAAGCTTTTACAAACTGGCTGTCTTTCATTTCAATAGCTATAGAAGGTAATTCTTCCGGCTTCGTATCAGAAGCAATGTATAACCTGAACACAAGATGTGTGGCTGATAAAAAGCTATCTACACCTCGTATGTCATGATTGAGAATCTTCGCTTGCCAGTCTCCTTTCGAAGCAGAAATATAATTCAGCTCAAGTGCATTGCCTGGTGTAAAATAAATGCTGTCTGAAACAGGCACTTTATGCTGGCTGTTCTGTATCCATGCAGGTAATCGATAGGTTGCCTCACTGTAATAAAAGCTACGTGGCATCGGGCTATTGGAGAATAAAACTTTGGTGTAAGCTACTTGTTGTGCATCTGTTTTTACTGATATAAAACAAGCAGAAAGCAGTAACATAAATAAATAAGGCTGGCAGGCAAAACGCATGGGAGATTGTGTTTAAAAAATAAATGTAAGGTGTTTGCGGAAGAATAAAAGGGGTGCAGGTCCAATTCTCTTTTTTTGGAAGTCAGCAGCAATTCTTTGTGGAACTTCTGTTGTGTCACTCACTTGTACGATATCTTTTCATGGAGCTTTTTCCTTTGCGACAATTATATATACACCACTTCTAAAAGCATTAAAATCAACCATTAGTGTATGCTGCTTTTGTTGCGCCGTAGAAGCAGGGGGAATTTGGTATGCACCCAGGAAAAAAGAATTTAAAAAGGTCTTTACCCTTACCTTTAGTTTTCTGAAATTCCTTGCTATTATATTGCTATACTCAAATGATAACAGAAATAAAAACCAATTAAATAATTAATACGATGAAAGTTTTATTAGACATACCAGACAATAAGGCTTCTTCATTAATGGATGTTTTGAATAGCATTTCTTATGTAAAAGCCACACCTCTTACTGATGCTAAAGCACTGTTGATGGAAGAAATAAGGGAAGCCGTTGACGAAATGAAATTAATTAAGGCTGGTAAAAAGACAGCTAGAAATGCTGAAGAATTTTTGAATGAGTTATAATGTAAAATCAATTGAAGTATTTGAGAAGCAAGCAAAAAGGCTTATTAAAAAGTATGCTTCATTAAAAAAGGAACTATTGGATTTGGTGCAGGAACTTAAGGAAAATCCAAAGCAAGGAACAGGTATTGGTAAAAACTGTTACAAAAATCGTATTGCCATTGCTTCCAAAAGCAAAGGCAAAAGTGGAGGCGCACGGGTAATTTCTAATTTTGTGTTTACTGACGCTACTGTTTACCTGCTGTCTATTTATGATAAAGGAGATAAGGAAAACCTTACCAATAAAGAATTGAACGAATTATTGAAGGATATACCTCAATAACCAGTAAGGAAATTATAATTAGGACATTTACGATTCTCAATTCTATTTCTCACAACAACCATTTACCCAAAAAAAGTAACATCTGCAGGGATATAATTTGTATCACTCACAAATCGCTCCCAAGCAAATATTCCAATGCATTTTGCTTTATTGATAAATCTTTTGAAAACGCTTCTTTAAATGCAAAGCTCTCACAGGATTAGCTTCGTCTTTGCAGTTGTTCTTTACCTGCAAATAGATAAGCAAAGAAGCTGTTGGTGAAAAACACCAACAGCAGCATAAATTTGAGATGCACTCGTAAGAAGTAATGTTTAAAGAATTCCTATATTAGCTGTCGGCTTTTTCGATTACAAACAATTTAACCTGTCAAAATAATAAGATGAAAAAAATTTTAACTGCTATTCTTTTTTGCGCTGCGATCGGCGCTAACGCACAAGTTGCCGTAAATACCGATGGAAGCGGTGCTGACGCAAGCGCTATGCTCGATGTGAAAAGCACAACCAAAGGTATGCTGGTACCGCGTGTAACTACAGTGCAGCGTACTACAACCATTGCAAACCCTGCCGACGGACTATTGGTATATGATACTGATACCAAAGGGTTTTGGTATTACAAAGCAGGCACTGGCTGGGTCTCAGTTACTGCGGCCGGTAATTTGGTTTTGCCTTATGCGGCTTCGCAGGCTTCTGCCTCAACACCTTTGTTTTCGCTTAACAATACCTCTGCAACAGGCAATGCTTTAGGCATATATGGTACTTCTGCTTCTACCACAGGTGGCAGCGGGGCTGCTTCGGGTGCTACTGCTGTTATGGGCGAAATGCTGGCAACCAGCGGCGGCGGCTTTTCTGCCGGTGTACGGGGCATTAACAGAAGCACGACAGGCCTCGGAATTGGGGTAATTGGTTACCAGGCCGGCAGTGGCTATGGTACTTATGGCGAGTCGCCTTCAGGTTATGGATTGGTTGGAACTTCAAGTTCAGGATACGGATTGTATGCCACGTCCTCATCGGGCACTGCAGCATATTTGTCAAGTTCATCAGGACTGGCGCTGATTGCAGGTGCAGGAGCTGTGCTTATAAACAATTCACTTACCGCAGGCAGAAGTACCGCTGGCAGCGGCAATAACGGGGTGAATGGTTATTCGACTGTGGGCATTGGTGTGTATGGAAACTCTTCTGCTTCAAATGGGGCAGGCGTGCTTGCAGAAGGAGCATATATAGGCGTGCAGGGAACCACGACAGGTACCAGTACCGCCCGACAGGCGGTAAGAGGTGACAATGGAGGTTCTTCTACAGGATATGCAGGCTTCTTTTCAGGTAATGTTAGCATAGCGGGAACATTGTCAAAAACAGCAGGTTCTTTTCAAATAGATCATCCGCTCGATCCCGAGAACAAATACCTTATTCATTCTTTTGTCGAATCACCGGATATGAAAAATATTTATGACGGCATTGTTACGACCGGCGCAAATGGTGAAACAACGGTAACCATGCCCGATTGGTTTCAGTCGCTCAATATCGATTTCAGGTACCAGCTTACCTGCATTGGTACCTTTGCGCAAGCCATTGTTTTAAAAGAAATGGAAGGAAACAAATTCACCATAAAAACCAATCAGCCAAACGTAAAAGTAAGCTGGCAGGTGACCGGCACAAGAAACGATCCCTATGCAAAAGACCACCGCCTGCCGGTAGAAAAAATGAAAAGGGATGATGAAAAGGGAAAGTACATTTACCCTCAAGGTTATGGTAAGGGACCTGAAAGTTCTTTAAGCATCATTCGAGGAATTACCAAAGAAGAGAAGCATTAATAGAAAACATTACCTCAAAGGTTTTTAATGCGTTATAAAACTTCTCATCATTGGCAGGCACGAAGCAATCCCTTACACTTCAATCGGCTGTTTATGATTTGTGGGATTGCTTTGTCATTCCTCCTTGCAATAATGAGGATCGTAAGTTGTTTTATCACATTTTACCCATTGCGTACATTTTACAGACGTTCATCCGAACTATACTGAAAAGTGAGTTGAATTTTTTTGAACCGGGCTGAATTACCGCTATGAGTCATCCTTGCGTCGCACTCTTGTACTTTTCATTCTTTATTCGACAAGCCATAAGGTAGTGCATTGCCCAATATAGAAATTTGTGCAACATCTAACGGGTGCATTCAAATTGCCGCATTCCACCAGGCGTTCCTACGGAACGCTTAACTACTTTCTCCATTAAGTTCTACCCACGAAACGTTCCTTCGGAACGACTGGTGGCGTAGAAAAATGAATTAGAGGCTTTTTTTCGTTTTTTAGGAACGTTTCGTGCTGGTGCGACAATTTGAAATGCACCCCATTTAACCTTATTACCTTAGTAACACAACATATCTGTCCGGGAATAATTAACCTTATTACCTTATATCTCAAGATTTTTTTCAGGAATGGAAGAAGTGCGATTTTGAGTTATAAAAACAAAAATGAGTATAAAGATTATGGTATTCAATCTTCATAACTTAATGATAAGGTAATAAGGTTTTTTCTTTTTCTTTTCTATT
>CAXUMK010000118.1:11945-16226 GCA_964251885.1 uncultured Segetibacter sp.
GCTGTATTGCATTGCTTATGCTGTTCAGATAAAGTTATACAAATCCCTTTCTGTATATTGCTATTGTTGGTATGTTAGTGCTTTTTAAAAAAGCTCAATAAAGCTATACAAGTACAAGTAGCCCCCGCCTTAGCGGGGACGAAGAAAAATAGTAGTAATACAGCCCGGCTCCAAAAAAATATATTGCACATTTCACGGCTTTATACTGCATGTGGGATAAGATTGTGCATTGCCCAACAATGAACAAAAGTACAAGTGTGCGACGCAAGGAAGAAAAATAGTAGTAATACAGCCCGGCTCCAAAAAAAAATCACTGCACATTTTTATGCGGCGGTAAGTATAAGTATAATGAAATTCATCATGGTGAACCTAGCGTAGCCTGGTAAAGCGATTCCCAAACCACTCGTCACTTGGTTGTTAAGGGATTGCTTTGTGCCTCGCAATGACGAGGAGTTTTTATAATAACGCTGCCGAAAAACGACCACATTCTATATGCTAGTCATCATTTCTAATGAAATTTTAATAAAAGTTAACAAAGAAACAGGCAGCACCGCAAATTCTTTAAGTGTCAATATGTAAACTCCTGCTTATGCGTGCTATATGTACAATTATTTTATTATTATGCCTTTCCGGTTGCGATCCTAAAAATGCAGTTTCTCCCCTTCCTTCAATTACCTACTCGCCTGTGTACACTTCGCCTGAGAGTGCTAATATGGTTTCTGTAGAGCCTGCAAAACCTACAACCGTCGCAGGTAAAATTTATGCCTATAACAATTACCTCTTTCAAAACGATGTTGGTACCGGTATTCATATTATTGACAACACCAATAGACAGCTTCCAAAAAAGATAGCTTTTTTGCAGGTGCCTTTTAGTACCGAGGTAGCCGTAAAGGGAAACTTTTTGTACAGCAACAGTTTCAGTGACCTGGTTGTGTTTGATATTTCCAACCCTGCCAAGCCTGTACTGGCTAACAGGATTGCTAAAATTTTCCCTGCAATCAACCAGCAATATCCACCTTATAACAATGTTTATTTCGAATGTCCTGATCGTGCAAAAGGAGTAGTGACAGCATGGGTAGTAAGCACAGTCAAAAATGCAAAATGCAGACGTTAAAAATCAAATCATCATGAGAAGAATTTATACTTTACTCTTTATAGGCTTACTGTTTTTTCAATGCGAAAAGGATAGTTCATCATCAGTATCGCCTGCCACCACTACACAAGGGCAGGGCGGCTCTCTGGCAAGATTCGCCATTGCAGGAAATTACCTTTACAGTGTAGATGATCAACGGCTGAAAGTATTTGACATTACCAACGCCGCGGCTCCCGTATTGAAAAATACGATTGACATCGGATTTTCTATCGAAACTATTTTTCCTTTTAAAGATAAACTGTTCATCGGCTCGGCAACAGTAGTTTATATTTACTCTATTACCGATCCTGTCAATCCTAACCAGCTAAGTACGGCTATTTCTCCCTCGGTATTGCGCCGCTGCGATCCCGTAGTGGCTAAAGATACAGTTGCTTTTGCCACCCTCAATACAGCAGGACCTTGCGGTGGTTCGCAAAGTGTATTGGTGGTTTATGATATAAAGGATATTACCAACCCTATACAAAGAGCAGTTTATCCTGTAAGCCAGCCTTATGGTTTAGGCTATGAAAATGATGTGCTGTATGTATGCGACAGGCAGCAGGGCCTTCTCGTTTTTGATATTGCCGATCCATATAATCCGCAGCTTATAAAGAAGATAACAGACGGCGCTTACACAGATGTGATCCCTTATCAAAACACATTGATCTGCTGGGTAAGCACAGGCATGATACTCTACGACATTACCGACAACCTAAATCCAAAGCTGGTAGCCAGCATCAATTGATGAAACTTACCGTACACTTTACCCTGCTTCTTTTACTGTTTCCCGTTTTTGTTTCTGCCCAGGATACCGTCGCATTCAAGCCGCGCCTTAATGCCCATTTTAATTTCCTGGGTCTTTTAGACGTATTCGACGGTAATATTTCTGCAGGAGGCGAATATATCTTCCGTTCACAATGGTCTGCAGGCCTGGATGCCGCATATATTTTTTATTCCGATTATGTACAGAGCAAAAATGTCTCGGGTTTTATTGCCCGTCCCTTTGTGCGGTATTACACAAAGCCAACACAAAAAACATTTTTTCAGTTCGAAATTCATTATAAGCATGTAGGTTATAGCGGCTTGGAAGACTGGGTAGAAAGAGATATAGTAAACGGAGTGCCCGCTTACCAGGAATATATAAAGTATAAATGGAAAAAAACAGTAGCGGGAATGAATTTCGAATACGGAAACAGGTCTGCTTTGAGTCGTAACCACAAATTGAATTTGGAAACGTATATCGGTCTGGGATTGCGATGGAGAAATCAGGGTGCTGACGAAAGCTATTTTCCGCAAGCCAAAACCATTTTTAATGGATCGGTTGACGCGGGAAAGGAAACCCAATTCGTTATCCCAATGGGTTTCAGGTTAGTCTATTTGATAAAATAGGTTGACTCTGCTTATAGATTAGCGCAGTACAAATTGCCGGGTTTTCCTTACACAGCTTGAACACAAAATTGCAATCATGATCTTTTATTGATTATTCCACCCGAAAATATTCGTTTAGCAATTATACTGCGTAAGGGATAAAAAGGTGAATAGGATTTTTTGAACCGGGCTTTATTACTACTATGAGTCAGCCGTTGCGTCGCACTCTTGTACTTTTTATTCTTTATTCAACAAGTCACTCATTTATCCCTTAATAACTATACTTTCGTCTGCAGCGATTTCGACCTTACTCTTTTCATTGATTATTATTTGGGCATCAATGCTTTTGACTTTATATCTTTATCGAACATAGTAAATCGAAAAGGAAAGTTTTCAGGATACCAGTATTGCTTTCACTTTATTTGTAAACAAACCAATCTTCGTTTGTTTCACCTCCAAATCGTTCTTTAAAATCATTTCACAAAATAAATATGTTCACAAACTCAACTTTTAAACGGTCTCTTTTGGTTGCCGCTTCTGTTTTATCAGCAACGTGCATCGCAACCGGATTGATAGCACAGACAGCTTCTTCAGATATTCATTATGTATCCCAGCCTTTGATAAAGAGTATTTATACCGCTGACCCTTCAGCACATGTTTTTAAAGGAAAAATTTACATTTATCCTTCTCACGATATTGATGCAGGCATTCCTGAAAATGACAATGGAGATCACTTCGCCATGAAAGATTACCATATTCTTTCAATGGAAAGTATTCCGGGTAAAGTGACAGATCACGGAGTTGCATTTAGCATTAAAGACATTCCGTGGGCAGGCCGGCAATTATGGGCTCCTGATGCAGCTTATAAAAACGGCGCTTATTATTTGTATTTTCCTGTTAAAGATAAAAACGATGTTTTTAAAATTGGTGTAGCTACCGGTTCTTCACCAACCGGTCCTTTTAAAGCACAGCCAAAACCAATAGAAGGAAGTTTTAGTATTGACCCCGCCGTTTTTACCGATACAGACGGCAGCTCGTATATGTATTTCGGAGGTATCTGGGGCGGACAATTACAACGGTGGGCAACAGGAAAATATAATGCAAAGGGTTCTAAAACAGACCTTGGCAAAGACAATGAACCTGCGCTAAGTGCACAGGTTGCAAAAATGAGCAAAGACATGCTGCACTTTGCCGAACCGGTAAAAGAGGTGAAAATAATTGATAAAAACGGTGAGCCATTATTGACAAAAGATCATGACCGTCGTTTCTTCGAAGGCTCCTGGATGCACAAATACAAAGGCAAATATTATTTCTCTTATTCAACAGGCGATACTCATTATCTCGCTTATGCTATCGGCAAAAGTCCTTATGGCCCGTTTACCTACGAAGGTGTATTTATGAATCCTGTTCAGGGATGGACAACGCATCATTCCATAGTAGAATTTAAAGGCAAATGGTACATCTTTTATCACGACACTCAATTGTCAGGAAAAACACACCTGAGAAATATAAAGGTTGCAGAGCTAAAGCACAAAGCAGATGGAACGATTGAAATGGTAGAGACTTTTAAAAAATAAACAACTCACAACTATACTTCTCGCCTTATAAGTTTTCCGCTAACGGGACAAGTAGTGTCTTGCTAAATCAATGTCGTTGATTTAAGGTTAATCCCGTCATTGCGAGGAGGAACGACGAAGCAATCTGCTCCATCAATAAAACATCTTCTATTCAATAGCAGATTGCTTCGTTCCTTATAATGACATCCACTCTAACCCTTTGAA
>CAXUMK010000119.1:0-14222 GCA_964251885.1 uncultured Segetibacter sp.
TATCTGCAGCTATAGTATTTTATAAAATCAAGAATTATATTAGTACTTATTTGTTTCCATACACTATTTAGAAACTATGAACCAAACGACTGGCCTTAGCTCCTCATCCACCACAGACAAAGCTTCTGTATTCTACAAAAAATTTTTTCTATTTGCTGCCTTCTGGAATGTTGGAGCAGGATTGATGGGAATACTATCTCTCTCATTAAATATTAAGCTCTTTTACAACGTCAATCATTATTCAGGCGATCATTTGTTTAAGCTGCACTACTACAATTTCTGGCTGTTTATATTGATCATGGGTATCGGGTTTTATTTTGTTTCAAAAAATGTAGCCCACAATTATGCCATGGCCATTGTGGGCATTTTAGGTAAAACGCTGGCAGTAGGCATGTGGCTATATTACTATTTTACCGGCAAGGCTACCTACATGGTGCTGATAGCAAGTGCAGGCGATATGTTGCTGGTGCTGGTGTTTATAATCTATTTAAGGTTCACGCTAAAAAACTATAAAAATCAAAAATTACTAAACCCAAAATCCCCTCCCATGATGAATGTTCAGGATGGATTAACCCTTCTTTTCAATACAAGAAAAGATAAAATGCAGGATCTGATCGAGCTATTGAATACAATATCGGAGAATATTGAAGAGAATGAGCTGATGCCTTTTGACAAGATGAAAAAAATCCATTTTTCACGCTGGGTGATGATGGATGCAACAACCGATGTAGATGGCAATCCTATTCCGGCTCACCTGCTTTTTGAATCTGATTATGATGGTGTGGAAGCAGACCACATCAACGAAATGCTCGACGTTGCCTTACCGGGATTTATAAAAATATTCAGGACGTGTGAAGGGTTTACTGAAAATGAAAACGTAACCCGCGACGAAGTGCTGGCATTTATGAACGCACACAATGCACCAAAAACGGGTTTGTTTATTGGCGCCTGGGGCAGATCTGTTAAACAGATAAAACAAGAGAAAACATTGTATTGTGCCATTGAAAATTACTTAGATGAAAACAGGGATGCATTAGTTACCAAATCCCCTCTCGACATAAGGAACAAGGTCAGAGAATTCGTTTGGAGCAAACCGGAACTCGCCTGGGCACAAGTTCCCCCGGGCAAGAGGTCATTTGAACAAAACCTACAGTATTACGGATACCTTGCTTACCTGATATGCTGTGCAATCATTCTGTCACCAATACTCATTGTAATGGTAATAACCGCACTCATCATGCTGCGAAGACAGGAATTAAAAGAACCGCCTACAGACCATCACCTCGACAAATCAAAAGTGAGTCTACTGCAGAAACACGAGAAATTTAATTTGCAAAACCAGTTCTCCGCCGTTGGCAATATTAAACCCGGAACCTTCAGGCTGCGGTTTTTAAAAAAGACTTTATGGATGATAAACAGGGTAAGCCGTTATGTATTTAATAAGGGCATGCTCGCTACCATTCCTTCTATACATTTTGCACGGTGGGTATTTCTCGATAACCACAAAAGATTGATTTTTATCAGCAATTACGATGGCACATCTGACCAGTACCTTACTGATTTTGTAAATAAACAACCCGCCCCAATGTCGGCCATATTTTGCCACATGATGGATTTTCCAAAAACAAAATGGCTGGTTTTGGAAGGCGCCCGGGATATGAAAGGTTTTGTAGCCTGGGCCAGAAAAAAACAAATCCCTTCGCAGGTGTGGTACAGCGCTTATAAAGACCTTACGGTTAAAAACATTATTGCCAATACCAAAATCCGTATGGGATTGTATGAAACAATGAACGATAAGAAAGCACAACAATGGTTAAACCTCTTATAATACTAACATGAGCACTTTAGCAAAAAAAGAAATACAGGGACTAATACTTCGCGGCTACAGTAACCTGCCAAATGCAATATACCTGCTGCTGCAGGCGGGTGACACTGAAAGGGCAAAAAAATGGTTGGAGCAAATTAGCCCCAATATTACGGGTGGAGATACAAAACCAGATGTAAAAGCAATGAACATTGCATTTACTATGGCAGGAATGAAGAAACTGGGTTTAAGCCAGAATGCTTTACAAACATTTTCAGGAGAATTTGAAGAAGGCATGTCAACAGAACATAAACAAATGATGTTTGGCGATTATGGCAAAAGCGATCCTAAAAACTGGAAATGGGGTGGACCGTTTTGCCCGGACGTACATTTTATGCTGATGTTGTATACCGATACAAATGAAAGGCTCGAAGCATTTTACCACGAAGTAATTGAAGACATAAACGGGGCTGGTTTGGCGGTACTCGAAAGAATAGATACCTGCCGGCCTGATAATGAGAAAGAACATTTTGGGTTTAAGGATGGAATTTCTCAACCCTTTTTGGAAGAGTTAAGCAAAAAAGGACCAGCCGATGATCCGATAGCGGTAGGAGAATTTATTTTGGGCTATAAAAATGAATATGGACAGTTTACTGATAGCCCGTCGGTTTTGCCATCCGAAGATCCTGCGAACCTGCTTCCGGTACAACCGGAGTCTTCTAACAAAGATTTTGGGGCTAACGGAAGCTATCTTGTTTTTCGCCAGCTTGCCCAGGATGTAAAAGCTTTCTGGAATTTCGCTTACGAAAATTCAAAAGACAAGAACGGGAATTATGTTCAGGACGAAGCTGTAAAGCTTGCGTCTAAAATGGTAGGTCGCTGGCCCTCCGGTACTTCCCTTGTATGCAGTCCTGAAAAAGACGATCCTGCTATGTGTAATAAAAATGACTTTTTGTATTATAAACAAGATCCTCAGGGTCTTGGTTGTCCTTATGGCGCCCATGTTCGCCGCAACCATCCGAGAGATTGTCTTGAAAACATTCCAAAAGAATCTTCATTTATAGCAAGAAAGCACCGGCTGCTTCGCCGGGGCCGCTCGTTTGGTCCTCCTGTTGCTGCATCTATGAAACCGCAGGATATTATTTCGGCAGCCGATACTGCCCCGGATGGTGCACGCGGGTTAAATTTCATTTGCATTAATGCAGACCTTGGCCGCCAGTTCGAATTTGTTCAAAATATATGGATAAACAATCCCAAGTTTAATAGCTTGTCAGATGAATTAGATCCGCTGGTGGCAAACCCTGAAGGAAGGGGTAATAATGATCAAACAAATAGCTTCAGCATACAGGAAATGCCATTTCGTAAAAGAATTCAAAATATTCCCCTGTTTGTGCACACGATGGGCGGAGCTTATTTTTTTATGCCTGCCATTTCAGCTATCAGGTATTTGGCTGCTTTGTAAGAAATGGATTTTGCTATACTTCGCAAGGGATAAAAAGTAAGTAGAATTTTTTTTGAACCGGGCTGAGTTGCTGCTATTAGTCATCGTTGCGTCGCACTCGTGTACTTTTAATTCTGTACTGGACAAGGCAGGAAGCCACCTGTATCTCTTGATAATTATAAATGTTTTTTTTAAACACAGTCCTGCATTTATTTTAAATGTAAGAGCAGCATGTATTACTTAAGCCTTTTTTAAGACTGCTGTTTACACGTATTAAAAAAAGCTTTAAATTATTTTATTGGTTGCAATTACAAAAAACCTGCAATAGATTTATGTAACGTTGAATGAATAAGCTACGAGAGAAATAGGTAATAGTAGTTCCCAAATCTACCCTGATTCAATTCAACTTCGGGTACTCCTTTCCGAAAGTATTTTGATTGCCTAATATGAAATAAATAAGTAAACGCTTACTGTAAACAAGACGGTGATATATATTTTAATGCAGGTATTGAATAAAAAATTTTGCAATGGTAAAATCAAAACAAAATGAAACCAAAACCAATAAAACCCTAAAAACATGAAACCTAAAGAAACATTAAAAAGCCTTCCGTTCATTCTATTGTCGCTTACTACTTTTTTTGTTAGCTGTAAAAAAGAGTCTTTAAATCAAAGTGTATCCATTACAGGACAAACAAGGGCAACTGTACAAAGCTATCCATTTACTTGGGATGATATAACTGATTATGTACCATCTAGCCCTGCCAATATACTGTATAAGCCTTGGGCATCAGGCAGTACTAAACTTGACCCAAATATTGTCGGTGATTATTTATCTAAAGATGGGTGGGTATTAATTTATTGTTCGTTTAGCCCAACTACCCCCATTACAGCTACACCATTGCAGCCTCTTTTTTTTACTTTATACAATAAGTATAGAGGATTGTTGAGGTATTATTTATACCAGCCTGCAACTACGGTATACTCTTCTTATACTAATTATGGGCTGGCCTTATATGGTAATCAAACTTCATCCATGCTAAACTTTGACGGCCAGGATATTGTAGACCCTACTATCAATATATCTTCTGTTCAAAAAGTTTATAATGTTGGAACTATTAACTCTGCAACCGGTACCTGGTTTGCTTTTCAGCATGAAATAGCTTATGATGCTTCAGTTGCAAATTATCCTTTCAATCCTCCCGGTGTAAATGCAGGCCCATCATTTGGAATAAACTGGAATGCACAATTTATAAATGTAGCAAGCCTTAAAATAGATGGTTCCTTAGTAGGTTCATTAAACGGCACAATAACGGAAACAGGTGGCTCTTTTAATTTTTTGAATGCTGCTATTCAGGGAGCTGTTGAAGCGTATGGAGCAAGCGATCTTGTTTCAGGTTTCATTGTAAGCGGAGAACAATCAGCAATTGGAAACGCTTTAGGAAATACTATAAATGGATTCTTCAACGCTATTTTGCCAACTACCCAC
Organism: uncultured Segetibacter sp.; assembly: GCA_964251885.1. Classification (GTDB taxonomy): domain Bacteria; phylum Bacteroidota; class Bacteroidia; order Chitinophagales; family Chitinophagaceae; genus Segetibacter. The sequence goes on from CAXUMK010000119.1 coordinate 4,732, forward strand.
AATACTGTTCAAAATGTAGATTTAAAGCTGAATGCTACCATAAACCTCAGCGGCTCAATTGTACAAGGCGGTGGAATGGTAAACCAGGTATATGTATTACCGGGCCAACCTAACAGCCAAACCTGTACCGGGCTGGCACCCAGACCAGAAAATAATAGTTTAATGGGCGTGTTCAATTTAATAAAAAGGCCAACAGTACACGTGACTTCTACTAAACTCTCTCCACCACCTACCGTTCCCCAATGGGATTGGCCTGCCAGTTTTTATTATCTTAATACTTTTACTCTTGATCCGTCTGCTACTGTAATTAACGGGCCAGTGTTTGTAGTTAATCCAGCCTTAACTAACGCCGGTGTAAGTGTACAAATTTCAAAAGCCGAAATTCTATTAGAAAATGCATATCATAACGATGAGTTTTTTAAAGTCAATCCGGTTCTTGAAAACATTGGAAATGTAACCGTGGCTAATGTTACCTATAATAACACTGCGGATGGAATTCAGTGGATTTACAACACGCAAAGTGATGGTGGTGGCCCCGCATTAGTAAGATATACCATTTTAGTTACATCACCTTCCGGTTCTGTTTCAGAGATTGTAAAAACTTTTGTTGCCAATTCTGTATCGCCATAAAACAATGTATTTTATGAAAAATAAAACTTTGATTTCTATTTCAATATGCTTATTTATATCAATTTCTTCTTTTGCCCAGATTAAAACTGTAAGATACTGTAAGATGTATGTTGTTTCTATTTCGGGGGGATTATTGAGAAAGATTCATGAGGACATTGGCATTGACTATGGAAGAACTAGTAGATATTTCAACTTCAAAGATACTTCTATAGTTAACGGTTTAAATAAAATTACGGAATTCGATAATAGCATTGATGCATTGAATTATATGATCGACTCTGGTTGGGAACTTACTGCTATCATTCCTCATAATCGCCTTGCAGGAGGAGAGAAAGATCGAAAAGAATTTTATTTCAAAAAAGAATTTAAAGTTGAGGATTTTAATAATTAAATGCAGCATGACAATAAGATGGAAAAATTATTTTGAAATTATTTTATTATCTACTTTACTTATTATTGGATGCAAAAGAGAACTAAGTTACGAAGGGGGTACTAAAACTACATTTAATATAGCACAAGGTACTCTGCAGGATTCTGCTGGTAACTGCTGGCATATTATCGTTAGCGGTCAGTATGTAAAAGACTCTATGCTTAATGCAGGTAATTACTTAACAGTAGCGGTTAACATTACTGCCACTGGTAAGTTTAGCATTTATACTGATACTGTAAACGGTTGCTGGTTTAGCGACACGGGTACAGTTACTAATACGGGTGTACAAAATTTTATCTTAAGGGGTGATGGCACACCCACAGGAATATTCAGTACTGGTTTTGTCATACATTTTGGCAATAGTGTTTGCAATTTTACTATTTCGCCTCAGGCGGCAATATATAATTTTGATGCGCCTGCTGGTAGTTGCCCAAATATACAGGTTAGAGGAAATTATTTAACAGGGGCAACTCTACATGCAGACGATAGCGTTATATTGCCTGTGCGTGTAACTGTACCTGGTACATATACAATACAGACTGCTACTATAAATGGAATGGCTTTTGCCGCAAAGGGTACTTTTATTAATGCCGGTCATGTAAATGTAAGATTAACAGGAACAGGCACACCTATTCAGGAAGGTATATCAGCTATACCTGTTACTATCAACAGCACAGGATGCAGTTTCCCCGTTAATGTGGTTCTTGATACCACTATGTACTGGCAGTTTACGGCAGAAGGTATTAATTATTTCGAGTTTATCAGGGATAGCTTTCCTCTAATTAGTCCAGTTACATTTGCAGGTTCAACAAATCAACTTTATAGCTTAGGGGTAGTTAATTTTGGTATAAATGCGACAGATAGCTATTTGAATTTGGGATTAGGCAGAATAAACCATGCTTTTACAACTGGTGTTTATACGCCAGGACCGCTATCACCTAATTTCAAAGATTTTGAAGGCGATTTTTTTTTTAATAAAAGTGCAAGCCAATACATGCTAGAGTCCGATACTTCTTTGAATGGGTTTATTGTAAATGTTGACACTTATAATTTTGCATCTGGGCTTGTTGAAGGCGCTTTTAGCGGTCCCGTTTACAGAGTTAAAAGTGTATATGATTTTACAAATGCTCCTGTTGTAAACATAACCAATGGTTTTTTTAAAGCCTATATCAGCCATTAGTAAAGTTAAACATGTGAAACGATTATTGATAAGTGGGGTTTTATTTTATGGTTTTAATATTAATTCTAACGCTCAACTATTATTAGGCTTTCAATCAGGTACAACTAATCATACCATTGCTACCAATATCAGCAACCAGGCTTATACAAGCATTGGCAGCAACTGGGGCTATAGCGCAGGTATTACAAGCAGATATCAATTTCCCAAGCTTTTTTTTGTGCAGACTAGCCTGGCAATAATGCAAAAAAATTATAGTATTAATCGTACAGATTCGCTAACAGGAATCTACATCCAGCACAACAATACTTATCTGCAACTGCCCCTAATGGCAGGTGTAATGTTTGGTAAACGACTCACATGGTATGCAGGTACAGGTGCTTACGTGGGTTGGTGGCTTGCAGGCAGGCTAAAAGGTAAAATACCGAATATTTTTTCGGTAACAAATAATGGGCAGCAAACAGAAAATTTCCAGCTAACCGCTTACAACCAAAAATATAATTTTAACACGCTTACCGACAACCGCATAGAACTAGGTTGGGTTGCTGGTGTGGGTATGCAATATACCCTTATAAAAAAGTATACTGTTTTTACAGATTGCATTTACTATGAGGCATTAACCGTGCAGCAAAAGAAATACATGCTTAACCAGGTGCCGCGCTATAGCCAAACTTTTAATTTAACGGTAGGGATTATGTATTCATTAAAATAAAATGCCTTCAAAAAATACTATAAAATTTGTTGCGGCTTTTTATTTTGCAGCAGTCTTTCTTGCTTCCTGCAAAAAAAATATGTCCATACCTGCTGCTTACGCCAACTCAACAAGTTTCTTAGCAGTGTTTGATAACTTTTGGAATGGCATGAACTCCAACTATGTTTATTGGGATGCTGATACTACCAATTGGGACAGGGTGTACAATCAATACAAACCTTTATTTGCAAAATTGAATTTGCAAAATTCCGGCGATGTAAAAAAGTCTGTTGGGTATTTCAGGCAAATAACCAATGGCTTAATTGATAGCCATTATTCTATCAATTTCATCAATAGTGCTTTGGTGGATTCTTTTTTGTTTCCTGCTCTTAGCCGTAAAGAGCAAAGCGGCAGTTTACACAGCTCTTTCTTATATATCAGTGTAGATTCAAATTACCTGGATACTGGTTTTGTTTCAGGAAAATATATTTCAAAGGCAAACCGACAAATAACTGCGGTATGCGGCACTATTAAAAATAAAATTTTATATTTCAATTGCAGTGAATTTGCCTTGAATGAAGCATGTACGTCTGCAACAAATAATGGAGTAAAAATCACACTAAAATATTTTTTTAACCAGTTGCAAAATATGCCGCCCAATATTAAAGCATTAATTATTGATGTAAGAAGCAACGATGGCGGCAATTTGGAAGACCTCAATTTTTTTGTAGGGCAATTGATAGACCGTCCCCTTAAATTTGGATATACACATTACAAAACCAGCAACGGCAGGTTAGATTATACTCCCTGGATAGACGCAGTTGTAACACCACAACCTAATGCAAAGGAAATACAGGTACCCATTATTGTTATGGCAGATAATTTTTCTATATCAATGGCAGAGGCTGTTACAATGGCAATAAAAGCAATACCTAACAACATTTTTGTGGGCGAAACTACTTGGGGTGCCACAGGTCCTATTACCAATAATGTATTGTACAATGATGGGCAATTTGATGTGCCTGGTTTTTTATCTGTTTACACCTCCTCTGCTGCATTCAAATATATTGATGGCAACAGTTATGAGGGCAAAGGCTTTCCGCCAGATATTTATGTACCATTTAATTTAACCAATCTGTTTGCTGGTAAAGATGCCCAGCTTGAAAAAGCAATTAATCTTGTTAAATAACAGGTTTGTAAAAAATGGGTTATAATTTATTCCCATCTACAAATAAAAGTCTATTGTATTTGTTTATTATACTGCATGGGTATAAGATTGTGCATTGCGGAATAAAAAACAAAGAGTACAAGTGTGCGACGCAACGATGATTCATAGTAGTAATGCAGCCCGGCTCCAAAAGAATCACTGCATAATTATATACGGCGTGAAGTATAATTTATATCAACGATAAAAGCGGCAACCTGGAATACATCGGTTGATTATTTTTTCCGTATTCCTGATGGCAATGGTTGCGGATCAGTATTTGGACCATACACTACCAGTCGTCCGCCTGGTAAGATTTTCATCCGGTCAACAAATACTACGCGGTCATCTCCCGTAGCGGTGGTTCTGCCATGATATACGCAAAACATTTCTTTTCCATCGGGTGAGTAAGTAATGCTGTTGTGGCCGGTACCTGTAACTATTCCGCCTTTGTCTACATTTTTACCAAGTATCGGGTTATCGTCAGATTTTTTAAATGGTCCTAACGGGCTTTTTGAGGTAGCATAACCAACCGCATAATTTCTACCGCCAAAATAATTTGCAGAATACATGATGTAGTAAGTATCTCCTTTTCTAAAGGTGGTTGAGCCTTCCGTCCACCGGCGGTTTACTTCTTTTGATGTTACCGAACGGCTCTCCCATTCTGCCTGCTTGTCTTTCATAGTTACCGGCGGACGCAGTAACAATACCGGCTCGCCAATTACCCCGCTGAAATCCGGTTTCAGTTGCACCCCATACACCCAGCTTTCTTCAATCTCTTTAAACCAGCCTTTGCTCTTTGCCCAATCTGCTACCTCACTTTGCACCGGGTGTTTGTAAGCAGCACGCGAATAATACAGGTACAACCTTCCATCTTTATCAAACAACACGTCTGCATCTATAACAGGATAACCGGGATCAAAAACGGGTTTATTGGTTAAGTCAATAAACGGCCCGGTAGGTTTGTCTGCAACAGCAACACCAATGCGAAAGTTTTCAAACTCTTTGTTTGGGTTCACTTTCCATTGTGCACTGTAAAACATATAAAACCTGCCGCGTACTTCATACACTTCCGGCGCCCAGTATGCACCATCCCATCCTGCAGTACTATCATTCCATGCATTTTTATTGCTGGCCCACCAAACCTGTCCTTCCTTTTTCCAGTGCACAAGATCAACAGAAGAATAAGCCGCAAAACCGTTCTTAACGCCACCCGTTCCATACATGTAATATTGGTCACCTTTTACATACAACACATACGGATCTCCAAACACCACCGGCAGCGGATTTTTATAAGTTGTCTCTTCTGATTTCTTTATTGGCTGAGCAAACAAACCGCTATTATCCATCATAAAAGTGATCATTAAAAGGCATGCAATCTTTTTCATAGTTCTTAATTAAGCCAAATGTACAATAACGATTCCTTCGCTTTGATAATTACATTAAATAAGGCTGTATGCAAGTTATTGCAACGCGGCTTTAATGAATGACTGGCTGATCAAATTCTTCCGCCTAAACCCTTTACAAAAATTGTTGAGCCAGCTTTTGTACTTTGATTAAACATTGTTGTGTCACTCACTTGTACGGTTGTAGTCGTTTCGGCTGGGAGGCAGTAAAACCGCTGCTATCATTCGTTTATAAAACCAGACACAGTTTAAGCTTTCGTTTGCCTTCTTAGTTGTTCTGCGGTATACTTCGGAGAGCCGGGAACGGCATAGTTGCTTAGTGGTTTTTATGATGATGCTTACTATATAGGCGGTTATGCACTTGAACTTTTACTAAAGGCGAAAATTTGCAAAATCTTATGTATTCCTGATTTTTTTGATTTTGACAACTCAAAAAAAAGAAAACTACCTGTTGCAAAAATAAAAAAAGGAGATATTGATAATCTTTACGACCGTTTAAAGTTCATGATTATGAACAGCTAATAATTTTATCCGGCTTATTTGCTGATTTTTCAGTAAAACTATCAACCGATTTAGCTTTTAGCCGCCGACTGGTCGATTGTTAGTACATGGGATGAAAGTTTGAGGTATTTTATAGGAGTTAACCCCAAAGATGCAGAGGCATTTATTGATTCAATTAAAAATATAATACGATGGTTGAAAAATTATCTATAGAAGATTTAAAGAAAAAATTGAAGGATGTTTTCTGTGCTGAAAACAGAACAGCAAATAAATACTCGGCAGTGTGGCTAACAAATGCAGATTTTGGCGGTCTTTACGAAAGCAGTAAGTTTATTGTACATATAAAAGCTGAACATGAAATTGACTCTTGTAACGAAGAGATTAAGTATATAATAACAGTACTGTTTAAACAGCTATCTAAAGAAGAACTTTCAGCAATATGGCGCGTAGATGTATATAATTCATTTGAAGAGATGCATTGTCAAAGCGAAGACATTTTAGTTTATACAGAAGCTGATGCATGTATATCTTAATTTTCGTAGAACGTTTATATTCTATTATTCCCGATAGTTTCTGAAGCAATTCAAGCTATCGGGTTTCGTTTTTTAAGAAGTTTCAGTCTTGTTTGCAAAAGCATGTTGAACAGAAGAGAGAGAAAGACGTTTTTTGGTAAAGTTGTCAGTAAAAATCATAAAAAGAGTATTGAATAAGGTAGATTTAATAATGTATGAAGATGATAACATTCATTACATTATAGCCCTGCATAGATTTAATGGGCTATGATAATACACCTGCCGAAGCTTTGGAAAGTTGGGAAGTTGTAATTGAAGAATATATACGATTTGGTTTAACGAAAATACTTTAGTTAAAGACATTCAGATCCCATGACTGGAATATAAAGAGAAGGCAAAAAGTTTGTCAGCCGACATCCTTTAGCTGGCTTTTTCAAAACAACGAACAGCTTTCAGATATGTATGATAAGCATCATTTTTAAAAAACTCCATGTCCTCCGACTCTTCCCCTTCAAAATGCTTTTGCATGAATCCAAACAATGACCCTTAGAAGCTGTCTAAAATCAGTTTAGATTTTAATATTAAAGCTTGAAGATGCCATGAAAATTAGTAGTTGAACGGAGCGTCGCAACCAAAGCCGCCATGAAAACATCTGCTGGTAACCAAAAATAAATTTAGACTACCTCTTGCTTTATCCCCATTGTGGAGAAAAATAAAACTCATTTAGCATGATTACCTTTTTATTTACGATTGAATTTAATAAGTAAAAAATTAAAACGCATGCTTACAGAGGTAAGTGATAAAATAGAAAAGATTTTTAACAACGACATTTCTGCTAATACACTTATTGACGCGAAAAACATTTATAACGAAGGTTGGTGCCAGGTGCTTAGCAGGTCGAAGAACGCGATTGACGTGCTGGTACAAACCAACAATGATGGCAACCAGGAAGAAATAGCGCTGAAGCTGCATGAAGGCGACCTGCTATGCCTGAATAACAATAAACCTGCAGAATGGAATGCACCTGCGATAGCTACACTGTTGCAGGCACAGGAAGAACTGAAACAGCCTGCCGAAATCATTGGCGAAGGCAAAGCTTATACACGCCAAGGCATGATAAAACGAGTACTTGCAGAGCGGCAGGAGAAAGCTGCCAAGGCGTCGTACAAAATTAAATTTGCCAACAACATTTATGGCGAGCATGAACTGGTGAATGAGAAAGGCACCAAATATTACGTGTTGCTTCGAGACTTTGAAAATGAAACGGGATACGTTAATAACCCCGACTGGCAAACGAATAAGTTAGGCACAACCAAGCATATCATGTACGCTTTTAGCAAGCTTAAAGAAGATGAAAAGCTGTACAAAAGGTTATCGAGAACCTTCCCTTATATTGAAATTTATACCGACCCGCTTAACGATTATAACATTACATGGCACTACCCGCATTCGCTGCCTGCACAAATTAAGACACTGATTAAAAAGCATTTTGGAGATGAAAAATGTATAGATGCTGGTCATGAAAAGGACTTTTTATCATTCATTCAGGCAGCACAGGCAATACCTGAAATAGTAATCCGCGCCGAAGTAGAGGAAAAAGTAAAACAGGCATGGGATAAAGAAGCTTTGCGGCAATTGCAGCAAGCTACCACTTTGGATTTTAGCCTGCTGAAAACAAAATTGTTTCCGTACCAGCAGCAAGGGGTAAGCTTTGCCACTTTCAGACAAGGCTGCATAATAGCCGATGAAATGGGTCTTGGTAAAACCATACAAGCTATTGGGGCAGCAGTAATGAAGAAAAAGATATTTGGTTTTAAACGTACCCTTATTGTATGCCCGGCATCGCTGAAAGAGCAGTGGAAAAAGGAAATAGAAAAGTTCAGCCACGAAGAAGCTGAAGTGGTAGATGGTTTACCTGCCGAACGAAATGCGAGGTATCGCAAAAGCAAGGCATACTTCCTTATTATAAATTATGAAACTGTACTGCGCGACCTGCATGCTATTAATAAAACGGAGCCTGATTTTGTTATTTTAGATGAAGCGCAGAAGATAAAAAACTTTACCACCATCACTGCTCAAAACATAAAGCAGTTAGCTAAAAAGCATTCATTAGTTATAACGGGTACGCCTATCGAAAATCGTATTAGCGACCTCTATTCCATCGTTCAGTTTGTTGACCCGGACTATCTTGCTCCGTTATGGGAATTCAGCTATCAGCACTGTTTTTTTGATGAAAAGAACCACAACAAGATTACGGGCTACTATAACCTTCAGCAGTTGTACGAACGTATGAAGCCAATATTACTGCGAAGGGAAAAGCGGACAGTGCTTGATGAACTGCCAACCATTACGCAAATAACGGTTCCCGTATCGATGCATGAAGAACAGCAAAGCATTCATGCCAGTTATGCCAAAACAATTGCAGGAATATTAAAGAAGAAATTTATTACTCCTTACGACCAGCAAAAGCTGATGTTGTCGTTGCTCGGTATGCGTATGGTTTGCGACAGCACTTTTCTTATTGATAAGGAAACGCACATCTCGCCCAAGCTAATTGAACTGAAGGAAATACTTACTGAAAAAATGGATTTGCAAAATTCACCGGGCAAGGTCATCATATTTTCGGAGTGGGTGGTGATGCTGCAAATCATTGGGAAGATGCTGCACGAAGCAGGTATTGGGTTTGCAATGCTTACCGGCAAAGTGGAAGTAAAAAACAGGGGTAAGCTGGTTAAGAAATTTGAAAGCGACCCCGAATGTAAAGTGTTTTTAAGCAGCGAAGCCGGCGGGGCAGGTCTTAATCTGCAGGTCGCCGATACGGTTATTAATTTTGAATTGCCGTGGAATCCGGCAAAGAAAAACCAGCGTATTGGCCGGATAGACAGGCTGGGACAACGAAGTAAAAAGCTGACAGTCATCAACTTCATCTCCCGCGGCTCT
>CAXUMK010000119.1:14232-16062 GCA_964251885.1 uncultured Segetibacter sp.
TCTATTGAGGAAAGAATAGCTGCGGGTTTGGGACTGAAACAAAATCTTTTTGATGGAGTGCTCAGCGAAACAAACCGTTTGGATGTAGTTGATTTTTCTGCCGGCGGAAGAGCGCAGTTCCTGGCTGAACTGGAATTGGCAATGAGTGAAATGCTACATCCTCAGCCGCTTGAAGAAGTAATGGATGAGGAACACAATATTTCTTCACCCGAAATTCCTGTAACAGATATATCAGATATTGTAAAAGAGGAAGAACCGGAAGAGCAGTCTGTCGCAACTGAAACTATTTCTGCCGCAGTCACTGAAACTACTTCATCGCTGCAGGCAAAGCAGATTGAGCAGGTAATGCAAAACGGTATGAACTTTCTTAGCGGTCTTTACCAGATGGCAACAGGCAAAAGCATAGCGCCAGAAGACCAGAAAATAAGTATAGATAGCGAAACAGGAGAAGTGGTAATGCGGTTTAAGATGAAGTGGTAAGCAGGGGAAATATTACCGAAAGTAGTCCAGGCGACAATCTCACGGCATTATCCGTTTTTTATGATTACTCACCAACTTTCATACTTAACAAGGGATAAAAAAGTGAGTAGGAATTTTTTTTGAGCCAGGCAATTATGCTTTGATTAAGCATTGTTGCGTCGCACACTTGTACTTTTAGGTAATTCTATTGAGCAATACAAAAAATAATAAATTCACTCTTTAAGTTGTATAAAAGAGCTAAAGCTGCATTTTAAAAAAGTATGAACGCCCTGCCGGACGATGAAGAATAAATTTATAAAAATTGTCCTTTTATGAAGCATAGAGACCAATCAACTCCTCAACACTATAAATTTCATCAATAGCAAGGAAGGAAAGATATTTATCATCTATTATTTCGAAAGCCTTTTTATTATCAGGAGAGAGTTGTTGTATAGCAGGAAACTTTTCTAAAGGAACAATAAAAGTTCTGTCATTATCCAAATACACAAACATAATAGAGCTATTAATAAATTTCACAGCATTAATTGAGGGATATACAATAGTAGTGTTCATTTCTTAATTGATTTAATCACCTTGCTTCAATAAAACAATAATTAAAAAAACATACCGAAGTAATACAAGAATTTATTGAAGCAGTTTTGAAAATAGCAAAATAAAATTTAGTTGATTATTCAAATTCAACCTTTTCTAATGCATGGATGACCAATAAGCAAAATATCCATAGAATCAAAAACCCCTCACAAATCTGTGAAGGGTTATTGATAATAAATATGGCAGTTACCTACTCTCCCGGTTGGTGTACCAGTACCATCGGCCATGGGGGACTTAACTTCTCTGTTCGGTATGGGAAGAGGTGAACACCCCCGGCATAACCACCATAAGGCTTTTGCAAGTTTTAAGTTGTAGGTTATAAGTTGTAAGTTTTTCAACTTATAACTTAATACTTATAACTTATCACTTTAATAATGTACATATTGGGAAGTTGTAATGATAATCGTAACGTTTTTCCTTAAGCCCCTTTAGGGGTTTGGGGTAAAAAATTAAAGCTTACGGGCAATTAGTACTGCTCGGCTTTGATGTTACCACCTTTACACCTGCAGCCTATCAACGTCATAATCTCTGACGACCCTTAAAAGTAAACTCATCTTGAGGTAGGTTTCACGCTTAGATGCTTTCAGCGTTTATCCTGTCCGTACATAGCTACCCGGCATTGCACCTGGCGGCACAACCGGTACACCAGCGGTACGTACGACCCGGTCCTCTCGTACTAAGGTCATGTCCTCTCAATTTACTAACGCCCATCACAGATAGGGACCGAACTGTCTTGCGACGTTCTGAACCCAGTTCACG
>CAXUMK010000120.1:0-11257 GCA_964251885.1 uncultured Segetibacter sp.
GAAAGGAAAGTCATCTGTAAAATATGTACTTAGCCGTAGGCTTACGACGCAACGATGTTTCATAGTAGTAATGCAGCCCGGCTCCAAAAAAATCTAATTCATGAAAACATTTATGTCTCATGTGTATTTTCTTCAAGTCCCCCTTCGGGGGATTTAGGGGGCTTTATAATGCAAAAGAGCAGACTTCACAGCCTGCTCTTTTTTATAAATCTTATAATCTTTTACAAGTGCGCCTGTATCTTTTTGTCTAAAACTGATTTAGGTACAGCGCCTATTTGTTTGTCTACTACTTTGCCACCTTTTACAAAAAGGATAGCGGGAATAGAAGTAATACCATAGTTAACGCTTAAAGTAGGATTTTGGTCTACATTAACCTTACCTATGTTTACACGCCCGGTATATTCTTTTGACAATTCTTCTACAACAGGTCCGATGGCGCGGCAAGGGCCACACCATTCAGCCCAGAAATCTATAACTGTAAGTTTGTCGCTATCTAAAACAGTTGACTGAAAGTTTGAGTCCGTGAATTCTAAAGCCATAAAAAATATTTTAAAGGTTGATTTAATTTTTTTGCAGCATTGCTGCTTTCATTAATAATACAAATTTACATCCATTATGTTGATTCTGCTTTTTTGACTTTTCCACGTGTGTGTTTTTAGTCATTTATGGCAGATATATGACTGTTATGCTTATTACAAGCATTTGAATTCAAAGCTTACCAATGCATTTTGAGAATAGAACGCAGATATTGTCGGTACGGCTGGATAAGAAAACAGCAGCCTTTTTTTGGGGCTGCTGCACGTTGGAAGAGAAATATTAACTACCTCTTTTTTGTGATTTTGCTTTACGCTTCAGCCTTTGGCTTTTGCATACTGTTCATTTGGTCTGCCACTAATTTTTCAGGCAATACATTGCTCAGGCCTACCAGCACTTTGTTTTTTACTCCTGATATAATTTTATCATCTCCGCTCATAAGTGCCTTATAACCATCTTTGGCAACCTCAGCCGGATCAGACAATTTAGAATCGAGGATTTTTGAGTCCTGCATTTCGGCTTTGTTAAAGAAATCAGTATCGGTAGCGCCAGGTTGCAGGGCGGTGAGGGTAACATTGGTATCTTTTAATTCGCTGATAAGCGCCTCGGTAAGTGAAAGTACATACGCCTTTGTAGCATGATACACCGCCTGCCACGGACCCGGCAACTGCGAGGCTATGGACGCAAGTTGAAGAATTTTACCTTCATTTCGCGATACCATGTCTTTTAAAAACAAGTGTGTGAGAGCTGTAAATGAAACCACATTAAGCTGTATAATTTCTAAAAGCCGGTGAAGGTCTTGCTCAACAAAAAGTCCAAACTGTCCCTGTCCGGCATCATTTACAAATACATCCACCTCAAAACCTTTACTCTTTACTTCGTCGTACAACTCAAATGCAGCGTTGGGCTCAAACAGGTCTTTGGCTATAGAGGTCACCTTCACTCCATATTGCTGAGAGAGCTCATTTGCCTTCTGCTGCAGGTCTTCTTCCGTTCTTGCCACAATTACCAGGTTGTAGCCATCGTGTGCAAATAGTTTTGCCAGTTCGTATCCAATACCGCTTGTTGCGCCGGTTATAAGTGCAGTTTTGTTCATTGTGTTTGTCATAAAAAAAGTTTTATTGAGTAAAGTCTTTAAAAATGTATGCCAGGGAGGAGGTTTGATAAAAGCAGGCTAAGCTTGCTATTATACTACGCAAGGGATAAAATGCGAGTAAGTTTTTTTTGAACCAGGCCGAATTACTACTATGTGACATCGTTGCGTCGCACTCTTGTACTTTTCATTCTTTATTCAACAAGCTAAGGAGTCACTTGTATCTCTTGGAGGAGCCCCCCGCCTAAAGGGGAACCCCCCGCCCTAAAGGGAGCTAAAGCCGGCCTCCCCCGCCCAAAGGAGCTAAAAATCTTCATGATTAAGCGATAGTACTGTGGCTTCAACATTTGTATTTCATGCGTATTCTTCAACTTCGCCTACGGGGAATTTAGGGGGCTGCCTGAAACTACTTTAAATCACGGCGTAAAATTTAATCCTGAAGTCAAAGGCAAAAAGAACAAGATTTATATTAATTACATTTACACAAAGAAATAAGACAATGGTAATAGCAAACCCGATATATGATGTAGTGTTTAAAAAACTAATGGAAGATGAGCGGATAGCTAAATTTTTTATAGGAACACTTTTAGAAGAAACCATTGAAGAAGTGCAGGTTAAGCCGCAGGAATTTACTTATTCAGAACGAACTGAAGGACTGGCTGTTTTTCGCCTTGACTTTATAGCCACTATTAGAACAGAAGCAGGTGATTTTAAAAAAGTACTGATTGAAATTCAAAAGTCAAGAAATCCGATAGACCTCATGCGCTTTCGCAACTATCTGGGTGAGCAATATAAAAAGGAAGATGAAATTGCTGTGGACAACAGCAGACAAAAAAAACCGCTGCCCATCGTTACCATTTATTTATTAGGCTATGCATTGGCAAATATTGACACTGCTGCTGTTAGAGTTACCAGGCAGTATGTTGATTTGCTGACACATAAAATCATTTATAAAAAAAATGATTTTATTGAAAAGCTGACACATGACAGCTATGTGGTTCAACTGCCGTTAATAGGATCAAAATACCAGAGCCGTTTAGAGAAACTGCTAAGTATTTTTGAGCAGAACTATTTTGTTGATGACAAAGGCATTATAAAAGAATACAACTACGAAATTGACGACGATACTATAAAAAGCATGGTTGATATTTTGCATTATGCAGGCACCGACCCTAAGCAAAAGAAAAAGATTGAAGATGAGCAGGAAGCGCACCGGGTATTGGATTTAGCTGTCAGAGAAAAAACCGAAGAGCTGAAAGGTATTATCCAGGAGAAAGACAAAGCATTAGATGCTAAAGACAAAGCTTTGGATGAAATGGCTAAACAGCTTGCAGAATTGAAACAAAGATTGGAAGGAAGATGAGGTAAACTTTACAAAAATTCTTAGAAACTGTCTAAAATTAGTGTAGACTTTTAATATTAAAGCTGAAGACGCCATAAAAAACGGTAGTTGAACGGAGCGTCGCAACGTATGCGTGGATGAAATGCAAATGCTGGTCTCAAAAAAAATCAAATTTAGACAGCTTCTTAGGTAGAAATCTTTAAGTTCAGAACTCCTTACCCCGCTTTATACAGTAAAGGTTTGTTCGCAAAATAAATATGCGTTTAATTTGGAGTATGCAATTAAAGTTACCTCTGTTTCCGTCTGGTACTACACTTATTTCTGATTGTCTGGGGGTGTATGAAAAAGAAGGTTTTGTCCAGTATATTGTAAATGGCTTACCCGTTTATGCACATGCTAAAGATGACTTAAAAGCCTTCCGTTATATAACCAGCAATTTTATTCATCAGGGTCTTTGCCGCAAGACGGAAGTAGAAAGGTGTTTTCATATTAGTGAAGACAGCGTGCAGCGTGCTTACAAAAAGTTTGTGGAGAAAGGGGAAGCTGGTTTTTTTGGTGATGATGCCCGCAAGGGAACAGCCCATAAAATTACCGGTGACTGCAGGCTTCGCATACAAAGCAAATTAGATAAAGACCAAAGTGTAAACAGCATTGCAAAGCAGGAAGGTGTAAGAGAGTCTGCCATTCGCTATGGCATAAAACAAGGCTATTTAAAAAAAAGACAAGTCAGCCTGATAGCGGCACCGGCACTACTTTAAATGTCCGCAATCAGGCTGATCAGTCAGCGCCATTAGGTATAGCCACTACCCGTTATGAAGACCGTATGTCTTCGGCAGTTTTAGGAGCAGGCAATGCAAGCGTTGAGTTTGATGCACATCAGGCAGTGTGCGGCGCAGGTGTATTATTTTTATTACCTGCTTTGCTTGCCCAGGGTTTATTAAAGACCAAAGAGGTTTACAGTGTTCCTCAAAATCATTACTACGGATTAGAAAGCATCATTCTTACGCTGGCTTTTATGGCGCTGGCCCGCATTAAAAACCCTGAACAGCTTAAACAATGCAAACCAGGCGAGATAGGCAAAATAATAGGACTTGACCGCATACCGGAGGTAAGGTGTCTGCGCGACAAGATTAAGCTGCTTACCGCTCAGAACCAGGCGCAAAAACTCAATCATCTGCTCATAGACCACTGGTACAGCACCCCTTCAGAAGAATCTTCCTTTTTGTATATAGACGGTCATGTACGCATTTACTACGGGCATAAGGCTAATCTGCCCGTAAAATTATCTCCCGTCAAAAACTTTGTCTCAGCGCCACTACCGAATATTGGGTAAATGATGCAGCCGGATTGCCGGTAATGATGGTAACAGGCGAGCTTACCGAGAAACTGCAGCAGGCAATTGAAGCGTATATCATCCCGCAATTACAGCAAACCATATTGCTTCCATCAGCCTCTTTGCCCCCGCAGGAAGAAAAGACAAATAAGCAAACTGAAGCGCCTGTCACTGATAGCAAACCCGTTTGCACCCTTGTCTTTGACAGGGAAGCTTATGAGCCTGCCTTCTTCGAACGCCTGTGGGTACAGCATCAAATAGCCATCATAACTTATCGCAAAAACGTAAAGGATACATGGCCTCAGCAGTCCTTTACACCAACAGAGGTTAAGGTACTTGAACAAACCATTACCATGCAAATATGCGAGCAGCAAACCGTGCTGGGCGGGGTCACTTTTAGGGAGATAAGAAGGCTCACAGACAGCGGTCATCAAACCGCTGTTATTACCACCAACACCGTTATAAACACAGAAACAGTTGCAGGCAGGATGTTTGGCCGGTGGAGCCAGGAAAACTTTTTCCGCTATATGATTATGGATTACGACTTTGATAAAATGATCGAATTTGGAACAGAAGCCATTGATGAAAATAAAGAAATAGTAAACCCTGTGCACCGTCAGTTAAGCAATAAACTAAAAAAAGAAAAAGAAAAAACGCAAAGGGTCAAAGCCAAACTGTATCCTCTTACAGAGCAAAGCATAGAAGCATCATTAGATGAAATGCCTGCCCTGTTAACCAAGCAAACAGTCCTGCTGGAACAAATAGAGAAACACCAGCAAACCCAACAGCAGATACAAGAGGAGCGAAGTAAAATACCGCCACGCATCAAACTAAAAGATATGCCACTGCAAGGCCGTTATAACAAGCTAAAGCAGGAAAGTAAGATGCTGATGAACATTATTAAGATGATCTGCTACAGGGCTGAAACAGCAGTGGCAAACGAACTGGCAGCAAGTTTATATAATGCAAAAGATGAGAAAAGAATGCTGGTAAAACAAATCATTCAAAACAATGCAGACCTGCTGCCTGACTATGAAAACAAAACATTAACCGTAGTACTGCATACCCTTTCTGCCCCACGCTTTAATCAGGCAGCAGCAAAACTTGCAGAACTGCTAAACCAAACAGAAACCATTTTTCCAGGAACTGATTTACAGCTACTATTTAAAATCTCCACTCTTTCTAATTGCGAGAAGTAAGGAGTTCTGAAGTTAATAACACTTCAATTTATATTGTTTCATCTTTAAAGAACTTGCTGGAACCAAAATAAATTACCCGCCCAATACCAACGCAGTTTCTTTGCACAGAACGAGGTTATTACTGCTGTAACTGTTACAACTGCTGTAGCCCTTTTCCCTGAAAAGTTATTATGAAAGTTGCTCCTTTATCTACCTCGCTGATAACCTCAATGCTGCCGCCTAATGCTGTTATCTGCGATTTTGCTATAAACAGTCCAAGACCCTCACCATCTGTATTAGAATGAAATCTTTGGTAGAGGCCAAACATCTTATCCTGATGTCTTTTTAAATCAATTCCTACACCATTGTCTCTGATTATCAGCGTCACCTTCCCCTCGCTGTTTAATTTGGTAGAAATGTTGATTTGCAACTGCCGTTCCGGTGAATGGTATTTAATGGCATTAGAAAGCAGGTTGATTAAAATGCTTTCGAGATAAAAATGGTTGAATACAATTTCTTCTACCTGAAAGTCGGTATGAATGATGCATTTCGTTTCATTTAATTCATGAGCCAGCGAACTATACACTTCATTTAGCACCGCGTTAATATTGTTACCGGTAACAGTTACATTAACATTGTCTCTTATTATCAAAATCCGTACAAGGTCATTGATTGTTTTGTTGAGATGATTGGTACTTGTTTTAAACATCTCTACAATCTCGGTGTTAGTTTCGTTTAAAGTACTGTAGTCAACCAGGTTTAATAAGCCAACTAAGTTAGATAACGGCGCCCTGAAATTGTGCGAGGTTATATAGCTGAACTGCCTCAGGTCTTTTAATGATTTGGTAAGTTCTCTTATAAGAAGTTCGCGTTCTTCAGCATTTTTTTGGATCTGCGCTTCCTGTTCTTTACGGGTTGTAACATCCGTTATCATCGCCAGCGTCCCTTTATAATTTTTTTCGTTGTCAAAAATGGGATTTGCAGATACGTTTGTCCACAGTTCTTTTCCACTTTTGGTTATAAACCTTCGGGCATGATTTTCACTTACTCCTTTTTTTCTTCTTTCTATTTGTTCCTGCGCATTCTTTTTTTCTTCTTCATCCATGAAATCCTTAATTGTTTTACCTATCATATCATCAACAGCATAGCCGAGCATTTCACACATCCTTTTGTTTACAAAGGTGGTTTTGTTATTTTCATCAATCGCCCAAATACCTTCCTGTGCAGTTTCTACAATCTGGCGGTATTTAAATTCACTTTGCGTAAGTGCGTTTTCCGCCTGTTTTCGTTCTGTAATATCTCTAAAATATACTGATAATCCAGTGGCAGACGGGTAAGCGCTTATTTCAGCCCAGCGCTGCATAGTTTCATAAAATATTTCAAAATGCTGTACTGCATTTTCTTTAACTGCTTTATGAAAATTGATATTAGAAAGTGTGTCTATTGTGTCAGGATATACTTCCCAAAGATTTTTTCCTAATACTTCTTCACGTTTTTTGTTAAGCAATCTTTCGGCTTCTTTGTTCCAGTAAGTAAAATTCCAGTTTTTATCTACTGCATAAAAACCGTCTGCTATACTTTCGAGAATCGTATTCTTTTCTTCAGATACTCTTAAAGCATTTATTTCTGCTCTTTTTCTTACATCAATATTTTGGAAACTGCCATACACTCTGCTGCAAACACCATCCTGGCACTCAGCCTCGCCAATTACCCGTACCCACCGCTCATTTCCTTTTGCTGTTACTATCTCCAGTTCAACATCAAATGGGATGTTATTTTTAATCGCTTCTGTTACTGCACGTGTAATACATTCCCTGCTTGCTCCGGCTTTATAAAAATTTATTCCTGCTTGAATATCCGGAATAAAGTCATTTTCTACTTCATGAATTTGATAGGTTACCGGTGACCAGTAGAGCGTATTTTTAATCAGGTCAATTTCATAGTTCCCGATCATGGCCATATTATTGGCTCTATCTAAAAGGTCTTCTAATTTTTTCTTCTCTGTAATATCGCTTGAAATACCAATTATTCCTGTTAATTGATGATGCTTATTAAAGACGGGAGAGTCGGTTACAAATGCAGGGAAGCGGGTTCCGTCTTTTCGCTGTACTATAAATTCGCCAGACCATCTACGTCCCTGTTTTAGCTCTTCCATTATCTCAATAGCCTGCTCTTTGGTTGCATACGAAGGTGTAAGATCAAGTATATTTTTACCAATAGCTTCTTCTTTCGTCCAGCCATAAATTTGTTCTGCAGCTTTGTTCCAGTAATTTACAATCCCATTCATATCTGTAGCTACTGCAGCCTGCCCTATAGTGTTTAACAAATCGGCTTTGAACCTGTTTTCTTCCTCGGCTTTTTTATGTTCAGTAACATCCCTGAAATTTGCAACGATTGCATTTATCCCTTTGGTTTCAAGAAAATTAGTTAAAATGCCTTCCACCAATATATAAGTCCCATCTTTTTTTCTTTCACGGATTAACGGGCATTCCATGGGTACTGAAGGATGCATCATTAACCTGGTTACCAACTCCTGCATTATTAAAGCGTCATCGGAATGGATAATATCGGCTATAGTTAATTGTAAACATTCTTCAAAAGTATACCCGAATTTTTTTTGTACAGAAGGACTTGCGTAAACTGTTTTTCCGGCATAGTCCATCATGGTGATCATGTCATCACTGTTTTCAATCACCCCTTTAAAAAGCTTTTCGCTTTTTGAAACTTCTTCATTCAGCTTTACTATTTTTTCCTCAGCTTTTTTTCGCTCCGTTATATCTGTATTTACGCCTATCATTCTCACAGCAACACCTTCTTCATTCTTTGTAACTATTGCATGCGCTTCTATAACATGAACAGATTTATCCGGCCACACAACCCTGAATTCTGTATCAAAATCACGTATACCTTTTATTGCATCATCTAATTCCTTTCCTGCTCTTTCAATATCATCAGGATGAAGCCCGTTTTGCCAAACAGAAACAGCGCCGGCAAACGGTTGTTCCTGTACTCCATACAGCTCGCGCATTCTCTCATCCCAAATCATTTTATCGTTTACAATATCCCAGTCCCATACGCCAATTTTTGCGGATGTTGTCGCCAAAAGCAATCTTTCTGATGTTATCAGTAAATTTTGTTTTGATATTAGCTGTTCTGTAATATCATTTATAAAAAAGGAAACGCCTTCTATATCTCCCTCATTATTCCTATATGCCTGGAAAAAAAAATTTATATATGCGTCACTCAGTTCCCCGTTTCCTTCTTTATCAAGCTTAACTAATACTTCTGTACCGCTATAAGATTTGCCGGTTTTGTAAACATTGTCTAATATGTGAATAAACCCTTGTTCAATTATTTCGGGAAGTACCTCTGCTATTGTTTTTCCTACTATATTTTTTTTGCCAATCAATTGTAAAAAAAGCGGATTAACCATTTCAAAAACATGATCAGCCCCCTTGAGCATACCAATGGCCGAGGGAGCTCTTAAAAGCATCTCAAAGAATTGATCTCTTTCGGTTTCTATGGCTTTTTCTAATCTTTTTTTCTCAGTTACATCTTTAGCTATGCAAAACATTAATTGAAGTTCCTCATCCCAGTTAACCGACCATAGTATAGGAACTACTCTTCCATTTTTGTGAACATACCTGTTTTCAAATATTGGAACCTGGATATTGCCGGTAATTTTTACAGCCGCTTCAGAAGTAATATCAACATCCTCATGATACACGAGATTCATAAATTTACTACCGATAAGTTCTGCCGAAGTATAGCCCCAAACTTTTTGTGATGCAGCACTCACTTTTATAAACTCTCCGTTGCCATTAATTGTACAAATAACGTCTAAAGAAGAATCCATTATTTCGTTTAAATCGGTCAGCGCATTTTGCAAATCAACGGAAGTAGAAATGACTTTATTCTCAGCTTCTTTTCTTTCGGTAATATCCTTGGCGCTTATACTAAATCCATCTGTTATGCCGCCCCTGATTACCCGTGTAACCGTAAAAACAAACCACTTAACCTGCCCGTTTTCTCTTTCAAAAGGTATATCATATTGCACGACTTCGCCTGATGCTACTTTGGGCATGATGCTTTTGTAAATGTCTCTGGTAGAATCGCGTACAAAATCAAAAATACTTTTACCAGCCGCAATTTCTTTCCCTGAATTAAGAAAGAAAATTTCTTTCGCTTTGTTATTAAATGATCTTATATCCGCATTTATATCTGTAAGAACAAATCCTTCTGAAGTGTTTTCGAAAATGGCCTGCAGGTTAGATTCAGATTTGCGCAATTGTTCTTCTGCTTCCTTTATTTCCGTTACATCATGCGCTACTCCACGCAGTCCTTTTGCTTTTCCTTCCTTGTCAAATTCGGTGAATGCCTTGGAAAATATATGTCGTACCGTTCCATTTTTTTTGATAATGCGGTGGTAGAATGCCGCGTTGCCTGATGTAGCCCTTACTTCCTCCGTCAATTTTAATATATAACTGAGATCTTCGGGATGAATAAATGTAAGCCATGAATGATAAGATTGTTTATATTCTTCCTGCGAGAGACCGTGAATTCTTAACATCTCATCAGACCAGACAGCAATGCCCGTTTTAAAATCAAGTTCCCAACTTCCAAGATGTGCAATGGCCTGCGCCTGGTTTAAACGCAGTTCTTTATGTTTCAGTTCCTCATCTGCCTGCAGCTTTTGCCTCTGTTTTTCAAAAAGATCGATTGAAAAAGAGATATCACGTGTTGCCTCTGCGAGCAATTCAATTTCTTCCGGAGTAAAAAAATCGAGCTCAGATGCATAAATATTGAAAGTGCCCACCACGCTGCCTGATTTTTTTACCGGCAGCACAATGCTTGAGCCATAACCCTGATCAGCGGACAAAGCGTTACATGGTTCTGCTGCCAGGTTTCCGGGAATATTATTACAAACATAATGTTCACCTGACTTCATGACGTGCTCAAAAACCTGGTTGTTTTCAAAAGAAACTGTTTCAAATTTTCGCATGTCTTCAGCAGGTATGCCGCATTGTTCTGCCAGGTTCACCTTTTTGTTTTCAAAATCCAACATTCCTATCCATGCCACTTTATATTTACCGATTTCGCAGGCAATGCGGCAGGCTTCTTTAAAAACAGTGGACTCATCGGCAGAATGTACAATAGTCTTGTTTATCTGGCTTATAAAAGCATACAGGCGATTGAAGTGGCTTATTCTTTCTTCTGACAGCTTTTTTTCCGTCACATCCCTGAAGTTGTCAACAATGCCTTTTATTGCCGGGTCGTGCAGCAGGTTGGTTACAGTTGCTTCTATCCATCGCCAGCTTCCATTTTTATGCAGCATACGGACGGTATGCCCTTTAATGGCAATACCGGGATGACTGAGTACCTTTTCCATTGTTTTCGCCAGCGCAGGAATATCATCAGGATGTGCAATCTGAAGTAAGTCTGTATTCTTTATTTCGTCTTCAGTGTATCCCAGCACATTTTTTATGGAGGGTGATACGTAAGTTGGTTTGCCTTCTGCCGTAAGTATCACAACAGCGTCGGCGCTGTTCTCAACCAGCGCACGGTATCGGTTTTCCCGTTTTATCAGTTCATCTAAAAAAAGCCTGCGTTCTTTTTCAAGGCGAAATTTCTCGAGTGAGTTACGAATGGCGGTTGGCAGGCGGCTGAGCCTGTCTTTTAAAATATAATCATCTGCTCCTTTTTTAATGATATCTACTGCAAACTCGTCAGACATGGCTGCAGTAATGAGTATAAATGGAATTTGTAAACCGGATGCC
>CAXUMK010000120.1:11267-16032 GCA_964251885.1 uncultured Segetibacter sp.
CAAGTATAATGTCGGGCAAAAATTCTTTTAATGCTTTTAGAAACTTTTCCCTCGTATCTGCTACCAGTATTTCACAATCTATGTTACCTTTTTTTATTGCTTTGCTTATCAATACGGCATCAGTATGCAGGTCTTCGAGATGTAAAATTTTTAACTTTTCCTCCTTTACCTTAAAATCGCCTATATCTAAAGTCTTTTTTGTAAGCATGCTGTTATAGTTGCGGCGTATTATTTATCGTAAGCCAGTAAAAGCCGAGGTCGGTGATAATCTTTGAAAAGTTTTCGAACCCAAGTGGCTTTACAACATAGCTGTTTACACCGAGATGGTGGCTTTCTATAATATCCTTTTCTTCTTTTGATGACGTCATCATTACTACAGGTATCAGCTTTGTTCTCTCATCATTTTTTATTATCCTAAGCACTTCGAGCCCGCTTACTTTGGGCATTTTCAAATCGAGGAATATGACTTTCGGCTTGTCGTGGATATTTCGGTCGGAGTAGACTCCTTTACAAAAAAGAAAATCCAACGCTTCAGCCCCGTCAATAAGATGAATCAAACTATTAGCAAGGTTATGTTTCTTCAATGCTCTTATAGTAAGCATTGCATCTGATTTGTTGTCTTCTACAAGCAGTAGCATAATGATGTTTTTGTTTTTATAAGTTATTTGTTTTTATCTAAGAAACAGGTAGCGATATGTAGAAGCAGGCTCCTTCATTCACTTTAGCCTCTGCCCATACTTTACCCTGGTGTTTTGTAATGATCTTTTGAATAATCGCAAGTCCGACCCCGGTTCCATCAAATTCATTGCTGCTGTGCAGGCGTTGAAAAACGCCAAACAATTTATCATAATACAGCATGTCGAACCCTGCGCCGTTATCTTTTATATAATAAATGCGTTCATTGTTCTGGAGATATGATCCTATCTCAATAACCGATTCTTCTTTTTTAGAGGTGTATTTAAATGCATTGGAAATAAGATTTATAAAAACCTGCCTTAGCATACTTTTGTCGCCGTTTATATTTTCCAGGTTCTTAATGCTGATAGTGAATATTCTGCCGGACTCTGATTGTTTAAGTTCTGAAATTACCGAACTAACCAATTGTGCGATATTTACATTAACCCTTGATATGTGCTGCTTCCCTATGCGTGAAAATGAAAGCAGGTTATCTATCAATTCTCCCATCTTTTTTGAATTCAAAATTACCTCGTTCAGCAAGCTTTTTGCATCCTCGTTTAGTTGTTCTATATAATCTTCCAGTAATACTTGTGTGAAACCGTTTATCGCCCTCAGGGGCGCCCGTAAATCGTGCGAAACAGAATAGGAGAAAGATTCCAGTTCTTTATTTACTTCCGCCAGTTCTGCTGTCTGGTTAAGTTTCTCTTCATTTTGAAGCAGCAGTTCCTGATTTGCTACTGCCAGCTCTGCTGCCCTTTTTTCTTTCTCCTTATTTTGAAACAGAAGTTCTTCGTTAGCAATCGCCAATTCCGCTGCACGCTTTTCTTTCTCTTCATTTTGAAAGACCAGTTCTTCGTTAGCAATAGCTAACTCTGCTGCTCTTTTTTCTTTTTCCTTATTTTGAAATGAAAGTTCTTTATTGGCAATAATCAATTCTGCTGCACGTTTTTCTTTCTCTTCATTCTGAAAGACCAGTTCTTCGTTAGCAATAGCTAACTCTGCTGCTCGCTTTTCTTTTTCCTCGTTTTGAAATGAAAGTTCTTTGTTAGCAATAATTAATTCTGCTGCACGTTTTTCTTTCTCTTCATTTTGAAAGACCAGTTCTTCGTTAGCAATTGCTAACTCTGCTGCTCGCTTTTCTTTTTCCTCGTTTTGAAATGAAAGTTCTCTGTTAGCAATCAGTAACTCTGCCGACCGTTTTCTTTTTTCCTGCTTTTGAAAAATGAGTTCTTTATTAGCAATAGCCAATTCTGCTGCTCTTTTTCCTTTCTCCTTGTTTTGAAAGACAATTTCTTTTTCAGCAATTATTAGTTTATCTGATTCCACGGGATTATACATTTATTAAAACTTGTTACTTGTATTAAAGAAAGTTGATAAACCTAAGCAAGTGCTGATTTTCACGATCGGTTATGTTACTCGGCATTTTGTATTTCACGGGTTTCCGGATTGTTTTAATTTAATTGTGGCTGCCCGGCCTTTTCTTTAAAGGTTAAGAAGAAGGTTGTTCCTTTATCTAACTCACTTTCCACTTCAATGGTGCCTCCCAACGATGTCATTTGAGATTTTACCATAAACAACCCAAGCCCTGCACCGTCTATGTTTGAGTGAAATCTTTGGTATAAACCAAACATATAGTTACCGTGCCTCTTAAGATCAATTCCCAAACCGTTGTCGTATATAGTAAGCATCACTTCTTTTCTTGCATTCAGGCTTGTAGTAATATCGATCTGCAGGGGGCGGAGTGGAGATCGGTACTTGATTGCATTGGAAAGTAAATTCATTAAAATGCTTTCCAGGTATGCTTTGTTGAATTCAATATTGCGAACCATTAAATTCATATTCAGCTTACAATTATTCTCATTCATTTCGTATGCTAATAAACTGGATACTTTACCCAGCAAATTTTCGATATTGTTACTGCCAACGTTTATATTTACATTATTCCGTATAATCAGGATCGTTACAAGGTCATTAATGGTTTTATTTATCTGCTCGGTAGATGTTTTAAACATGTCTATAATTGCCTTGTTGTTTTCATCTAAAGTGCTGTCGTTGATAAGGCTTAGCAAGCCGATCAGGTTAGAGAGTGGAGCTTTAAAATTGTGAGAAGTGATATAGGTAAACTGCTTTAAATCTACAATTGACTTTGTAAGTTCTGTAACAAGCCTTTCGCGTTCTTCAGCATTTTTTCTTAATGACTCTTTTGCTAAAACTTCCCTTTCATGAGCCTCGTCTAACTTCTGCACCGACTCTTTTTCAAAACGATATTTTTCTATTGCATTTATAAAAGCATGCGGAAGCCTGTGCAGGCGGTCTTTTAAAATATAATCGTCTGCCCCTTCTCTTATTATGCTCATACCATTTTCGTCGGTTATAACAGCAGAGACAACTATAAAAGGAATGTATAATTTTTTATCTTTTACGATCTTAAGCGCCTCTCTTGAGTTAAAGGACGGAAGAGAATGGTCGCAAAGAATGATGTCGGGAATAAAGTGATGAAGGGCGTCGATATATTCGCTCTCGCTGTCAATAACAAGATGCTCAAAGTTGATACGACTTTTCTTTAATTCTCTTGCTACAAGCTTAGCATCATAAGGTATATCTTCAAGATGCAGTACTTTATAGCTATCTTTTTTCATAATCTTTGTTTTTAATTTTTCTATAGCTTTCAAACCTTTCTTTTATAAAAGGAGAAAAAGGGATAGAAAAAAATTGAAGTAAATAAAGGCACTGCAATGTATGTATTCGATTATTTCCCGCCGGAACGAATGTTTTGATTGATAGTTGTTGTATTATCGGTAGTTCTACTGCTATCATAACGACAGATATATCTTTATATTTTTACAAATTATTTTCTACAGTGAAAAAGTGGAGAAAATGTAATTTTTGTAAGAAAAGAGTATAGGGTATTAAAAGCTGTATGGTATTAAAGCAACCTTTCGAATTATGCAACCTTTAGATGCAGTTTTTTACAGACGTTTAATAATGAATTCAGGCCTACATGCTGATGTATAAAATCTTTAATAATGATAACGCCTTTAGCAGAAGAAGATTGTTTCTTTTAAAACTTGCAGGAAAATATCAGGGTAAAGTTACCTTTTTAATTGTCTAACTTATCAAACAAATAATACTCTAACAGTTAATATTACCGTTGCTGAGTATTACAGTATTTATACGCATTTTACTTAAAAGTATTACTTTCAAAATGGGTATTTTTACTATGTTTTACGCATGCTTATACGTATTGCTATAAAAGTGCAAACTGCATAGGAAACAATTACAGCCGGTTCCTCTCATTGTTTTTGAATTGTTTGATTTATAAAAAGCATTTTGCCACCCTGAAGGCATCCAAGCCTGATTGGATAATGGTAAAGCGACTATCAGGGAAAAAGAACCTTCCTTCTGTTTCAAATAAAAATTTCTTCGTTTCAAATAATCATTTCATTTATATTGCTTCCATAAATCAATAGCTCAAACTTCTTTGCAACAACGTTAGAAATGAAAATTTCTTTTTACTTTTTTGCTGAAAGCAACAACATAAACAACTGACTTATGCGTATAAACAAAGCAGTGTTTATTCCTTTACTTCTTGGTTTTATCGTTCAGGTCGCAACAGCATGGAATTCCTTTTTTTTTCATTCTGATGAATATTTTCAAATCATTCCGTTTGCGCAGCATGGATACAATATTTCTCCCGCCACAACTCTTCCCTGGGAGTTTACCGCTAAAATCCGCCCGTCTTTACAGGTGCATGTGTTTGCCTTGTTTTATAAGCTGGCTACAGCAGCAGGTATCAGGGATAGATTTTTAATACTGTCTCTGCTGCAGATACTTACCGGTATAAGCTTTTTTATAATCAGCAATTATCTCATTTACGATAAGTTCAAAGAAAAAAAATTGTTGCCCGCACTGCTGTGGCTCAACAATTTTTTCTGGATTGTTCCTTACCTGCGATGCAGGTTTTCTGCAGAGGTCACGGGCGCCCTTTTCTGGATTGCAGGCACGATCATGCTCGGGAAATTTTTATCAAAAAAAAGCGGATCGCAAAATTCTTTTTTCCTGTTTCTCACAGGCGTTGTTTTCGCTC
>CAXUMK010000121.1:0-2354 GCA_964251885.1 uncultured Segetibacter sp.
AAAAAGTACCTTCAGATGAAGTGTGCGACGCAACGGCTGCTGATAAAAGTGATAACGCCGGCTACATAACTGTCTTTGGCTTTTAGAAAAGTATAAATATGTCTTACAAGCTTACTCATAAAGTTAGAATTGTTACTGCCGCATCGCTGTTTGACGGACACGATGCAGCTATTAATATTATGCGCCGGATTATGCAATCGAAAGGAGCAGAGATCATTCACCTGGGACACAACCGAAGCGTGGCAGAAATTGTAGAATGCGCCATTGAAGAAGATGCACAGGGAATTGCGATCACAAGCTACCAGGGCGGCCACGTAGAGTTTCTTAAATACATGAAAGACCTGCTGGATGAAAACGGCTGCGGCCATATTAAAATATTTGGTGGAGGAGGCGGAACTATTTTACCTGCTGAAATAAGAGAGCTTCATAACTATGGCATCACCCGCATTTACAGCCCTGATGACGGAAGGCGGATGGGACTGGAAGGAATGATCGAAGATGTGATAAAACAGGCAGCCCCCCTGCCCCCCGAAGGGGGGTTAAAGAAAGAGACGTCTGATTTTTGGAGTGCTCCTGATAAATGGAATGGGAAATTGCCATTGGGAGAAACCAAAGACATTAGAAGAATAGCCCGTGCAATCACGCTTGCAGAAGAAGGACAGGATTACGCACGTATGCTGCAGCAGCTAAAAAATTACAACTGTACAAACAATCGTCAGCAAGCTGACCTTTCCAAGTCCCCCCTTTCGGGGGTCAGGGGGGCTGGGGCTGTGTTAGGAATTACAGGAACAGGGGGTGCGGGAAAGTCTTCTGTGACCGATGAAATTGTACGTCGCTTTTTGCATACTTATACCGATAAAACCGTTGCTGTCATTTCTGTAGACCCCTCTAAAAAGAAAACAGGTGGCGCCCTGCTGGGTGATAGAATAAGGATGAACTCAATTCATAGTGGCCGGGCTTATATGCGCAGTCTTGCTACCCGTGAAAGTGACAAAGCACTAAGCAGTCATGTGCAGGAAGCGATTGATATTGTAAAAAGTGCAGGGTTTGACTTTATCATTCTTGAAAGTGCAGGTGTCGGACAAAGCGATGCAAGCATTCTGGATTATTGCGACATAAGCATGTACGTAATGACACCCGAGTACGGCGCTGCTTCTCAACTCGAAAAGATAAATATGCTTGACTATGCAGACATTGTTTGCATAAATAAATTTGATAAAGCCGGCGCCTTAGACGCGCTGATGGAAGTACGAAAACAATACAAACGAAATCATGGTTTGTGGACAGCCAAAGACGAAGACCTGCCTGTGGTGGGAACAACTGCTGCGAAATTTAACGATGAAGGAGTGAACCAACTTTTTAACGAACTGATGAAGGCTGTTGAAACCAAAACAAAAACAAAGTTTGGTGACAAGGGAATTGAAGAAACGGAAGTAAACCATTCTGTAAGCGGAATGATCGTTCCGCCAAAAAGGGTACGTTATTTATCGGAGATTGTTGAAAGCAATCATAAGTATGATAACTGGGTAAATGAACAGTGTGTAATTGCCTCCAAATTGTATAAAATAAATGGTGCAATTGAAGCATTGAAAGAGGTTAGAAGTTCGGCGGTAGCTGCAACAGACGGACTGGAAGCGGCAAAAAAACATTTCGACGAACAGTTATCTCATGAATGCAAAAAGCTGCTGCAGCATTGGCAGGAAATTGTAAAAAAATATAACTCCGAATTCTTTGAATACGAAGTACGTAATAAAGTTATAAAGCAATCCCTCGTTACTAAAAGCTTATCCGGAACAAGCATACCTAAAGTAGTACTGCCAAAGTATAAAGACTGGGGCGACATACTGAGGTGGCAGTTGCAGGAAAATATACCCGGCGAATTTCCCTATACGGCCGGTGTGTTTGAACTAAAGCGCCAGGGTGAAGACCCCACCAGGATGTTTGCCGGCGAGGGAAGTCCTGAAAGAACCAATAAGCGCTTTCATTATGTGTCTTTAGGACAACCAGCCAAGCGTTTATCCACAGCATTTGACAGTGTTACTTTATACGGAGAAGACCCTGAAATCCGTCCTGATATTTATGGTAAAATTGGTAACAGCGGCGTAAGCATTGCCACGGTTGACGATGCTAAAAAGCTGTACAGCGGCTTTGATTTATGCAATACCGCAACTTCGGTCAGCATGACCATCAACGGGCCTGCTCCCGTTATTCTTGCCTTCTTTATGAATGCAGCGATAGACCAGTTGTGCGAGAAATGGATTGAGGAGAATGGGCAATGGGCAATGGTGAATGAGAAGCTGAATGAAAAGTTTCGTCACCTTTCAAAGCCTTCTTATTATAATCCCGCCTCGCCT
>CAXUMK010000121.1:2364-15755 GCA_964251885.1 uncultured Segetibacter sp.
AACAACGGCTTAGGTCTGAAACTACTTGGATTGTCGGCCGATGAAGTATTACCACCCGATGTTTATTTAAAAATAAAAGCCGAAGCCCTTAACCAGGTAAGAGGTACTGTGCAGGCAGACATTTTAAAAGAAGACCAGGCGCAAAATACCTGCATCTTCAGTACCGAGTTTGCGCTTAAGCTGATGGGCGACGTGCAGCAGTTTTTTATCGACAATAAGGTTCGTAATTTTTACAGCGTCAGCATCAGCGGTTATCACATTGCAGAGGCGGGCGCCAATCCCATCACCCAACTTGCGTTTACCCTTGCCAACGGATTTACTTATGTAGAATATTACATCAGCCGCGGCATGAATATAGATGATTTTGCACCCAATCTTTCTTTCTTTTTTAGTAATGGAATGGATGCCGAATACAGCGTCATTGGTCGTGTTGCAAGAAAAATTTGGGCGAAAGCAATGAAGCACAAATACAATGCAAACGAGCGCAGCCAGAAACTTAAATATCATATTCAAACAAGCGGCAGAAGCCTGCATTCCCAGGAGATTGACTTCAACGACATCAGAACGACTTTGCAGGCTTTGTATGCGATTTACGACAACTGCAACAGCCTTCACACCAATGCTTACGACGAGGCGATCACCACGCCAACCGAAGAAAGTGTTCGCCGTGCAATGGCCATTCAGCTAATTATAAATCACGAACTGGGGACAGGCAAAAACGAAAACCCAAACCAAGGAAGCTTTTTGATAGAAGAGCTTACCGACCTGGTTGAAGAAGCCGTGCTGGCAGAGTTTGACCGCATCAACGACAGAGGTGGCGTATTGGGTGCAATGGAAAGAATGTATCAGCGAAACAAGATACAGGAAGAAAGCATGTTTTATGAACACCAGAAGCATACCGGCGAATTGCCTTTGATTGGTGTAAATACTTTTCTCAATAAAAAAGGCAGCCCAACCATTTTGCCCGGCGAAGTCATTCGAAGCACCGAAGAAGAAAAACAGCAGCAAATTCAAAACCTGAACGCTTTTGTAAAGCGCAACGAACACAAGTGTGCAGAGATGCTTGCAAGATTAAAAAAGGCCGCCATCACCAACGCAAACCTCTTTGAAGAACTGATGGAAACAGTAAAATACTGCTCTCTCGGTCAAATCACCCATGCCCTATACGAGGTCGGCGGACAGTATAGAAGAAGTATGTAGAACCGGTAATACATAAACCTCCACCTAATGAACCTATTTATTTATTTGTTACTCAGTTGTTTAACCGTACTTAACTTAACTGCCCATGCTCAAAAAGGTTTTTACGTTAAAAGACTTTCGGCTGGCTATCGCATTTCTGAAATTAATGCCATTGGTACAAATCCATTTAATATTTCCCCTTTACTGAAAGACCCCACGAGTTATAATCAATTCCTGAATCAATTCATTTATAATGGTTATGGAGGCATCCCCGCTCCACAAACCGTCCATACTCTTTATCTGAACGCAGAATTGTATAAGAATCGCCGTTACGGCTTCTGGAAACATACTTATTTGCGGGGCGGATTGTTTATGACAAATAAGCTTAGTATTGGCGCGGGTGGTCTGGATCATTCCTATCTACAAGATTCTACCATACATAATACTACCTATTTACTCTACCATAATACGCAATATTTAGGTATCAATGCAGGCATTAACAGAACTGCAAAACTTGCAAAGCGGCTACAGGTAACTATAGGCTTAGAAGTGCAGGGTGGCGTTGCGCTGATACATAATTATAAACAATTTTTAGATAGCAGCCAGCTAAGATATTCTGCCACGAATTGGGAAAAGTTATATAGTCAACAACTTCCTACGCTGCAAGGCAAGCATTATTTTCAATGGCAAGTTATGCTGCCGTTGGGCATAGAATACGAGGTGTGGAAACAAAAATTTACCGTACGTTTAGAAGTCGCACCTGCCTACGTTCACTGCCGGTACAGGGATAAATCGTTTGCAGCCGGAGAAGCCCATGCCGCAGGATTACAGTTGATTTATAAACTGTAGCTGATTTTCAATAGTTATCATTCCGCAAATGTGGCAGGCAACATGGAAAGTAATTTCTTTTTTTATACCCCTACATTTCCCCCGCTGGTTTAAGTGTTTGGGGGTGCATCTCAAATTGTCGTTTTTCTTTTTTTGGTTGCCAACATTTGTTCCTTATACATCTTTGGTTGTGTCACTCACTTGTACCGCATTTCTCTATGCTGCTTTCACCAAAGCGAAGTGTCTTCATTCCATATTTGCTATATTTCACGCGGGGTAATTTTGTGTATTGCTGAAATTGAACAAAGCGTGTAATTAATCGTGCAGCTTATAACGGGCACACAGGCAAATGAAGGGATTGCTTCGTCGTTTCGGGAAAACAAGTTCGGGACAGGCTCTCCCCGCAATGACGGCTCTCTTTTGCCGAAATAAATGAAAAGGTACAAGAGTGCGACGCAAGGATGACTCATAGTAGTAATACAGTTCGGCTCCAAAAAAAATCAGTGCCGTACTTGTCCCCTATGCAGTGCGAAGTCTATGTTTAATTACGCCGCTATAGGTTGACTTTGCATTTTTCTTTTAAGCAGCAATGCACATATCAGGGTAACCAGTAAACCAACAGGAAGAATTTCTAAATATGTAAGAAGCACAAACAACAGTGGGTTTTTATACATTTCTTTATAACCCTCCATTTGCGCCACCTGCTTATTCATCTCCGCCTGGCTTGCTCCGCCTGACTTCGCCTGTTGTAAAACATGGCTGACATACCTGTTCATATAGTCAGGTATAAACAGATTGTATTCAAGCGCCCATGCGGCTACATACATTGTAGACGCAATAAGAGAAATATACAATCCAATTCTAAAGGCTTTACCAAAACTGATCATGCCATTGTTGTATTTATCCCTGTAATTTTTAATGCCGACAAAAACAAGAGAAAACGCAACCAACATGGTCGCGTACCCCAGAAGCATACTGCCCTCATACTTTCCGGTATGGTGAAGTATAGCCATAGAAATGACCATCACGATGCTAACGATAAAACCGGCGATTAAACCGCAAACAAGTACAATCTTTTTCATTTGTTTAAAATTTTAGTGTCCACAAAAATGGAATTTTAAATGTCGCCGACGCTCATACTTTTGAGTGATTTTATCTAAAATAGCAGAAATAGTACGAAAGGATGAATGCATTAATTCAGAATTCCTAATCTTTTTGCCTTTTCAATGGCCTGGGTTCTGCGTTTAACGTCCATTTTCTCAAACAGCTTTGAAGTGTGGGTTTTAATCGTGTTGAGAGAAACATATAATTGTGAAGCGATTTCCTGGTTACTAAATCCTTGCGACATCAATTGCAAAACTTCCAGTTCGCGTTTACTTATTCCCAGTGCATTCACTTCTTTTTCGTTAAGGGCAAAAGCTGTATCAGCGTGCAGGTATATTTCCTTTTCTACCACTACCGTTTGCACTTTGGGCTTCATTAGTTTTACTGCCAGCCAGATACCCAAAGCGGTAAAAATAATTGCAATAGCGCCAATGTATATTTCAAAGGAGTAGCTTACTAATATAAAACGAAGTTCAAGCCACTTCAGCAAAAACAATAGCAAAGCCATTGAAACACCATACAAAATAACGTGTTTGTTTCTCGTTAAAAACTTTACCATTCTATAAGTAGCTTATTCATTAGTCTTAAAAATAAAACTTTTTTGCAGATGGTGGGTGCATTTCATGTTAGCATTCCACCAGGCGTCTCTATGGAACGCTTAACTACTTTTCCATTATATGTTTTAACCCAGAACAACTGATAGCCCACTGCAGCCATTCCCGAAATTATTCGCAAAGAAAAAATGCAATTGAAATTCGGTCAAAACGATAAAAATAACAACACACTTCTTCAATCCTGCACGTAATTAACTACATTTATTAAAGATTCTATTTTATTTACTCACCTTAATAACGATCAGCATGTCATCAAGACGTTCATTCATCAAGTCAGGCTCTCTTCTTACAGCAGGCGCATTTATAAAACCTCCATTCTTCGACAAGAAGAAGGATTACATTGGTCTGCAGTTATACACTGTTCGCGAACCAATGCAAAAAGATCCGGCAGGCACACTTGCCAGGGTTGCACAAATAGGATATACTTCTGTAGAAGGTGCTACTTATACCGGTTCTGAAAAATTTTATGGTATGGAGCCTGCTGCTTTTGCTGCACTTTTAAAGCAAAACGGTTTAATTATACCGAGCAGTCATTACCGGCTTGGTGAAGAAAAGACAAATGGAGAGGCGGTGAAAGGAACTATTCTGCACGACTGGGATAAAACGGTAGACGATGCATCTGCTGTAGGCATTCAGTATATGGTTTGCGCCTATTTAGCCGAGGATGAGCGTGGCGGAATTGACCATTATAAAAAAGTGGCGGAAGAACTAAATAAAGCAGGGGAACGCTGTAAAAAGGCGAATATTCAGCTTTGCTATCACAACCATGATTTTGAATTTAAAAGCCAGGGATCTACGCTGCCTTATGACATTCTTTTAAATAATACTGATAAAAACCTGGTCAAGATGGAAATGGACCTTTACTGGGTTACCAAAGCAGGAAAAGACCCTGCGGAGTTAATCAGTCAGCATCCCGGAAGATTTCCGTTGTGGCATGTAAAAGACATGGATAAGACACCGGAAAAAGCATTTACCGAAGTAGGCAACGGAACAATCGACTTTAAAAAAATATTTACACACGCCAGTAAAGCCGGAATGAAATACTTTTTTGTTGAACAGGACAAAACTCCCGGCGATCCATTCGTTAGCATTACAAAGAGTATTACTTATATAAAAAAGAACCTTGTATCATAATATAGAACGCAGATAGTTATGATTGTTATGATTACCACTGACAATGATAAATATTCAACTTATCTTAACCAATGGCGTTATATCAAGTCGGAGAAATGTCGAAATATAAAAACTCTTCGACACACAATCGGTTTTATAAAATGGACTTAATAATAAACTAAAATGAAAAAAACTGTTTCCTATATTTTTTGTATTTGCCTCCTTGCTATCGCATCGGCTGGTAAAGTAAGTGCACAAAAAGGTCCGCAGGCTGACCACATTGCGCTGTATGTGTATGACTTAGATAAAAGCGCTGACTTTTACAAAAACGTGATGCAGTTTGAAGTGATACCAGAGCCGTTTCACGATGGCAAACATGTATGGTTTAGAATTGGGGCACATAGCCAGTTGCACATTATTAAAGGCGCTGCATCTGTTACCGAACACGACATCAATTCGCACTTTGCTTATACGGTTCCTGTTCTTCAAAAATTTACAGATCATCTTGAAGAAACGAAAGTAAAATATGGCAATTGGAAAGGTGATTCTAAAACTCCTCAATTAAGACCCGACGGTGTAAAACAAGTCTACCTGCAGGATCCGGATAATTATTGGATTGAAGTGAATGATGATAAGTTTTAGGACATATCCCAACTTTATCTGATCCCCAACACCTCAATAGAACTTTGGTCAGGACCGCCTCCACGATTAGCTGAACCTGCAGCCATGTATATTTTATTTTTATAGAAGATTGCCTGGGTATCATGTCTTCCTGTTATAAGTGGCGGCAGCGTTTGCCAGGTTTCTTCTTTTGTATCAAATGCCTCAACGTCGTGGTGTGAACTTTCCTGCGTTTTACTTTCTCCACCAATTACTACAAGTTTTCCTTTATAAGTAATTGCAGTACATCCGGCTCTAGCGGTAGGTAGGCTATCTTTGGCAGGCAATGTTTTCCATACCCTATTTTTGAAATTATAGACATCTACTTCCTGAACTGTCAGGTTTACCAATTCTTTTGTTTTGAAAGAGGTACGACGTCCGCCGGCGAGATATAGCTTATGGTTAATGACTGCTGCGTTAAAATGATCACGCGCATGTGGAGCATCTTTTAATTGTTGCCATTTTTGCGTTGCAGGATCAAATTCATCCAGCCACGTCACTGTGCCTGTATAATGACCATCCTGAATACCGCAAACCAAATAGATCTTATTGTTGTACACGACAGCTCCACCTGATCCGCGTCTTCTTTCTGCAGCTATTTCCGCTCCTTTGCGCCATTCATCGTTTTTGAGATTATAAATGTAAATATTGTCTAAGGGCTTTTCGTGAGGGAAACCTCCGGTCATGCCTCCAACAACATAGATCTCATGGTTGTAAGTTAATGCCTGGAAATGATGCATCTCAAAAGGAGTCGCCTTTTTTTGTGTCCATTCATTTGTTGAAGGATCAAATACATCAACATGTTTTATTCCTCTTCCACCAAGAAGGTAAAACTTTCCATCTGCTTCAACAAAGCCACAATCTTCTCTTTTCTCAGGTTGATTTTTCGTAGCAATTATTTTCCATCCCGCTGCATTATTTGTTGAGCCGGTCTTATCCTGTGCCTGTAATAAACAGGGTGCGAGTAAAAAAATCATTACTGATCTATAGAACAAGGAAAAATTTCTTAGTGCCATTAAGTAAAAATTGATAAGAAAAATTTTATTCTTTCTTTTAGATGACTGAGAAGCTGTCTAAATTAATTTTTGGGAATACCAGCATTTGTATTTCATCTGAACATTCTTGCGACGCTCCGTTCAACTGCCCCTTTTATAGCATCTTCAGGCTTTAATATTAAAATCTAAACTGATTTTACACAGCTTCCGAAGCTAACTGAATAAATAAAGGCTAAAGATGACCGGGGATTTGCTGATGAACTGATTGCGACGCAACAATGATGCTATGAAAGACGATGCTGGTATTACAAATAAATTTACTCCGGCTTATATTTCCCCGGATGCAAAATATTAGTATCATCGAGCCAGTCGGCCATTCTTTGCGGCCAGGTCTTTAATGAATTTAGTTTTGACCGTTGTCCCATATTAAAACCATGACTGCCCTGGGCAAAGATGTGTACTTCGACAGGCACTTTTGCTGCACGAAATCTTTCGAGCAATTTAACTACCGGCTCGGCACAGCAGGGGTCATTATCGGCAGCTACCATAAAAGTTGGAGGTGCATCGGTCATAACAGAATCGGGAACACCTAATGGGCCGGGATAAATAAGCATTTGAAAATTGGGCTTACCGTTTATCCTGTCAATAGCATCGGGAGCATTGGGGTCGCCTTTGCCAGGCTTGTAAGCAACTGCCTCAACTACTTCACCTCCTGCTGAGAAACCGAGCATTCCAACACGGGCAGTATCAATTCCCCATTCCTTTGCATGGCTTCTCACGAGCCGCATTGCTCTGTACGCATCCTGTTGAGGATGTTTGTCTAAAGAATAGGGAGAATTTTCTTCCCTTGCAAGCCGGTACTTAAGCACAATGGCTGCAACACCGAGAGTGTTCAAATAAAGCGCAGGATCTACACCTTCAGCATTATAAACAAGCAGGCGATGACCACCGCCCGGACAAATAACAACCGCTGCTCCGGTTGCTTTTTCCTTTGATGGTAAGTAAACAGCGATGGAAGGATTGTGAATATTTTTTACCCAGTAATCTTTTGCTTCTTCAGGCTCGTTTCTCCTGCTTTCAAAACCAGGAGCGCCATTTGGCCATAATGGAATAATAAGTGGTTTTGTTTGCCCATTTACCAATGACAAAAGAAAAATCAATGAGACAATGATTAGTTGGAATCGGATAAAAAGTAATCTGGGCATAAATAGCTATTAAAATGAAAGTGAAGATGAATTGTCAGACATCAAATCTACTTTTTGTGAAGCTGCCTTTTGTAAGCCTGTTATTATCCCTTTTGAAAATTAACACTATTGATTTTCGTTCCTGGCGGTAAATCCTTTATTTGTTCGTGAATTTGGCCAGTGAAAGCGAAATGAACACTTATATCAGAAACTTCAAAATTGTCAGGAGAATAATCGCCACCTAAAGCAGGTAATTTCTTAAAACTAAAGACTTCATTTTCTGTCAGTTTTTCTCCACTTGTAAATAGTTGCTCAACAACTGTCTCTAAAAACCAATAATTTATGTTAGTCTCATCATTAACTAATTGCTCAAATTGCTTAAAACTCTGTGCAATCTTTTTTAATTCTCCAGTGCCTGTATCTAGCCAATTAATTGCTTCGTCCTTACCAATTAAAAACAAATCTCCAATACATGAAATCAATATAACAGCTTTTTGTTCTCCCAAACGCCATTGCCATGATGAACAAATGTCTTCTACATCTATTTTACTTAAGTCTTTGGTAAGATCTTTAAGTGTTAGTTTCATAAAATGGTTTAAAAAAACATTTATAAATCCGAAAACTCTGCCGAACGTAAAAAAACAATATCAATATGAGCAACATTGTTTTGGTACTCGGGCTTCGCCGATAGAACCTTCCATTCAGGATCAGTGCTAAATGTCTTCCAGTGTTCGTCTCTTGTTTTCATGTTTTCGAAAGAGGTCATGTACATCAGGTTCGGCATTTTTGAACCAAACACAACCTCACTGTAAAAAACACCATTGAAGCCAAGCCGCGCAAATAAACCGATCTCTCCTCCTTCGTTAAACATTTTTACTTTACTCTTAAAATACTTTTCGCTGGGGCTTTCATAGCTTCTTAGTTCATATACTCTTTCACTTTTAGGAGCAGTCAGTTTTGAGGATGCCAATTCAGGCATCATGGGGAAAGCCTTTAATAAAATTGTTTCGATCCTGTTGTATGCCGGTTTGGTGTAAGGCGCTTCAGCATATCCTTCTGACTGACTGCCCATAAAAGATTCAGCAGATAAGCTTTCCCATTCTTTTAACGATTTAAAGGGAATAAAAACATAGATCTTTTTGTCTGAAGCAGTATCGTTACTGATTGGCTTAAAAACACCGACATGATTTATTTTAGCTGCATGCAAAAAAGGAAGGTACTGGTACCGAAGAAAACTGTCGATCGTCGCTTCCTGGCTGCTGGTGGAGATATGGTAAACCTTTAACTCAAAGTAAGAAAGGCTTTTAGCATTGGGAGATGCTTCTGCTTTGCTAAAAGAAAACGAAAGAGACATCATAAATATAAAAACCGAAAATATTTTTCTCATTGTTAAAATGGAGTTTGATGATTTAATAGAAGTCATGTTGCAGATGTGCCACACCTTTAAGGTGTGGCACATCTAAAAGTAGGAGATTTCAATGCTCCCTTTAGGGCGGGGGGCTCTACGCCTTTAATTTTCTCATGTATGCGGCATCGTCTTTTGCGGCCTGCAAAGGCGTAGTTCCTTCGTACTGTTCCTGCTCTACAATGAAGTATTGCATACCTGCACTCTTTGCATCCTTTACGATAGATGGATAATCGATATTTCCTTTACCGAGAGTAGTAGTTTCTTTTCCGCCACGGTCTTTTACGTGGCCTAATCTAAACCGGTTCGGATATTTCTTAAACCAGACTTTTGGGTCTTGCCCTGCAGCTACAACCCAATACATGTCCATCTCAAAATCAACCAGATCTTTATCGGTATTCTGCATCATTACATCCTGTGGAAAAACGCCATCTATCGGGGTAAAAGAATAATTATGGTTGTGATAGGCAAACCGAATTCCTCTTTGTTTGCATACCTGACCCGCTTTGTTAAAGTCTTCAGCAGCGCGTTTAAATGCATCAATCGTTTTAGGACCGCCCAAAGATGGGCATAGCAGGTATTTCATTCCTATCGCTGCGGCTTCATCAGCCTTGTGTTCAAGGTTTTCTCTCCAGTTACAATGGCTCGATATCAACTGCATCCCCAGGTCATCCATATAACGCTTAAACTCTGTATTGGTCATTCCCCAATAAATTCCTTTTGGGCCTTCAAATCCTTCAAGCTGCTTATAGCCAAAGCCGGATACCTGTTTCAACACTCCTTTGGGGTCTTTCGGTAGATCATCTCTAAGACTGTACAACTGCAAACCAAACTTATATGAGCTTCCCGGTAGTTTCGCACCCGCCACCTGGCTTATCATACCTGAAAGCGCCACTCCGGATGCAGCCATTGCTGTCTTTTTTAAAAAATCCCTGCGTTTATAATCCATTTGTATGTTTTTAGCTTTTTTATATTTACGCCCATGCCTTGTCACCTTTTTTATAAGGAATACAGGCATCGAACCTTCCGGGAGTTTGCACATATCTCTTTGCCTGGGTGCAACCAATTTCTGATGTGAAGTAACCCAACAAAGTAAGCTCTTTCATTAACCTGAAATAAGGTTTTGGAGCCGGCTCTTTCCAGGCATTCATGTATTGTCTTTGCTCATTGTCGAGCTTCGTTAAAAGAGCCAGCTTTTGGTTCGGCTTCAGATCTGTAAATGTTTCGCCGTATTGTTGCTTTGAAAGATCTTTTATCGCTTTCATACCATCCTTAAAAATCTTTTGATCCTGTTCTTCATAGCAATCTGTTACCATTACCGTCATCAGCTCACCCACTTTTGCAGCTTTAGCGCCGGGCGTTTTGGTTGATGGCAAAATGGTATCTGCCACTTCATCTAAAAACGCAACGTCTTCCTCAGAAAAGCTAATCTTCTTATTACTTTCCGTATTACAGCCTGTTATAAAAGCATTTGCTCCCAGTATAGTTCCTCCTAAAAGCAGGCTGATGTGTTGAACAGCTTCTCTTCTGTTCATAATGGTTATTTCTTGTGTTAATAATTATTCTTTGAATGAAGACGCATAGTGAATGCGTGAAAGGTAATGGTGAATGTGCCGAAGAAGCTGCTTTACATTCTTTTTTTTGTTACCGGCATTTGTTTTTCAATTAAACATCGTTGTGTCACTCACTTGTACCTTTTTTTCTTTATTCAGCAGCAGGAGGAACGCAAGGTCTGCCACACTTTTAAGTGTGGCAGACCTGACTGAAAAGTTTATCTGCAACTCAACTTCTATCTCAGTTCTGCCACCCTAAACCCTTGTACTTTTTATTTCTCTATTGAGCAGAAGCGGAACTTAAAGTATAAATGAGTGACTCCCAGGCTTGTTCAATAAAGAATGAAAAAGTACACGAGTGCGACGCAACGATGACTCATAGTATTGATTCAGCCTGGTTCAAAAAAATTCTACTTACTTTTTTATCCTATAAATAAAATTTCACCTCCTACACAGCTTCTACCCAAGCTCTGCCACACCAAACCCTTCACGGTAAGTACGTTTTACAAACTGGTTTACCTCATCAAAATTGGTCACTTTCATGTTCTGGCTGTCCCACACAAGCTGAAGGTCGCGACCGGGAAAGTCAAAGCCATTTCCTGTAGCTCTTGGCTTGCGTATATCATGACCCCTGATTGCCAGGTTAGCCATGCAAAGTGCTTCTGTAAGCGGTCCGGCAATTTCAAAAGGCGAACTCAACTGGTTTTTGCCATAACCGGCAATACAACCTTCAACCCATTGCGCATAATGCCCGTCTGCACCACCTGGTACTCTTGCCAGTTTTTGTTTCACTTTTGTTTCGGCAGTCTTAGAGGTAGGCAACAACTGTGGATCCGCTCCATAAGTGCTGCATATCATTTTGCCTTTTGTACCTATAAATAAAGTTCCATTGCCGCCATCTCCGCCAAAAACTTCATTAGGACCTAATTCTGCGGGTCTTTCGGGTTGTATACCGCCATCCATCCAATGCAATGTAACCGGACCTTTTGTTTTATGAGTTTTGGGAAAGTGCATGGTTACATGACTTGAAGGTGGCACGCTATCAGGAAAATAACCTTGCCTAAACTCATCCACATACACTGTTCCTACACTTGCCTGAACATCAGAAACGTATTGCAGGTCGAGAACTCTAAAAGCGGGTTCGATAAGATGACAGCCCATATCTCCCAATGCGCCTGTACCATAATCCCACCAGCCCCTCCAGTTAAATGGAACCAGTTTTTCTACATAATCTTTATAAGGAGCTGTACCAAGCCACAAGTTCCAGTTTAAGGTAGAAGGCACCTCTGCCTTGTTTGCAGACCAGGGAATACCCTGTGGCCAAACCGGCCTGTTCGTCCAGGAATAAACGGTATGCACATCGCCAATTACTCCTGCATCGTACCATTCCATCAATTGTCTCACCCCATCTCCTGATGATCCCTGGTTTCCCATTTGTGTTACAACCTTATACTTTTTGGCAGCATTGGTTAAAATACGGGCTTCGTGTACATCGTGCGTTAAAGGCTTTTGCACGTATACATGCTTGCCAAGCTGCATGGCAGACAAAGCCGCCACTGCATGGGTATGGTCGGGTGTTGAAACCGAGACCGCATCAAAGTTTTTCGATTCCTTTTCAAGCATTTGCCGCCAGTCTTTATAAAACTTTGCTTTAGGAAAATTTCCTACTGTCTTAGCCGCTCTCTTTTCGTCTACATCGCAGAGATAAGCTATGTCGGCTTTGCCGCTTTTAAAAAAGTTAGCTATATCACTTTCACCTTTTCCGCCAGCACCAATGCCAGCAATAGTAAGCCGGTCACTCGGCGCAATAAATCCTTTTCCACCAAGCACATGCCGTGGTACTATTACAAATCCGGCGGCAGCTAAAGCTGTATTTTTTATAAAATTTCTCCTGGAAGTATCTGGTGCGGTAATGTCTTTTTCTTCAATCATTTTTTATTCTTTACAGGTGATTAATCTGATTCTTAATTTTATTTATAATGAGAATTAATAAAAGATCAGGTGAGACCTGCAAATGATTTTTCTCCTTTTTTGTAATCGATCACTCCCTGAAATTTTCCGGGAACAGGAGTATATCGCAAAGCTTCTGTTCTGCCTTTTTCTGAAGTAAAATAACCAAAGATGGCAAGCTGTTTCAATTGTTGAAAATAATGAGCAGGCATCGTTTCTTTTTTAAAATCAGTAACTTTTTCCTGCCCTTGCTTTTGCTTTTCTTTTTGTTCATTCTCTGAGTCTGCCTGCTTTTTTACATAATCTTTGGTTTCCTTATCTACCGCAACAAGCAATTGTTTGCGCTGTTCTGGTGTAGCCTTCATAAAACCGACATTATGCATTTTATTGCATGCTTCATCAAGCGTAGTTAATCCCTTATGAAAAATTTCCTGGTTATCTTTTGTATAGCAATCGTTCACCATTACTGTCATAAATCTTCCTACGCCGGCAGCCTTGGCACCCGCTGTACTGGTTTGCGGCAAAATTGTTTCTGCTACCTCATCTAAAAAAGCGATATTCTCTTCTGTGAATGCAACAGGTGCAGCATCGCTGTTTGACTTACATCCGGTTAACAACAATTCTCCCCCAATCACAACCCCGCCGGTAGCTACCGCGATCATTTTTAAAAGTTCACGTCTGTTCATCTTGAAAAAGTTTAAAAAATTAATTGTGCAAATGAATAATAAAAAGTTAATGGCTTTTATTTAAAATTGAATATTGAGCATTTTCTTTTTAAATTATGGCATTAACATAAGCCGCAGCTT
>CAXUMK010000122.1:0-6772 GCA_964251885.1 uncultured Segetibacter sp.
CTGTACTCTACCTCAAACCCTGTGAGGTTTTGTTCAAAAGTTGTTTTCCACGATACATTTACAAATGTATTCTCTGCAGTGGCTGAGAAGTTCAGTAAGCTTAATGGCAGCGCGCCGCCTATTCTAAATGAGTCAGAAGCATTTACGCTCCAGTTACCCCTGCTGTCTTTTGATCGAACATTAACGGAATGCAGACCCGCAGCAAGCCCGGTAATATCCGGAGAAAAACTTTTGTTTGCAATATCGGCCGCCGCAGTTACGGGAATATTTGAAGCATTATCATA
The DNA here is from genome assembly GCA_964251885.1 of uncultured Segetibacter sp. Lineage (GTDB taxonomy): Bacteria > Bacteroidota > Bacteroidia > Chitinophagales > Chitinophagaceae > Segetibacter. Next base: position 285 of record CAXUMK010000122.1, read on the forward strand.
GCCTGGATCATTATCAATAAAATATTCAATCTTTACAATATTAGCTGCTGCTCCGGTTTGTGAACCACTTTTGTAAAAATAGGCGTAGTTGGTGATGCTCCATTTACCGTTAGCGTCGAGACTGCGAACAAACAAAACATGAAAGCCGGTAAGTTCGGTACTTATATCCGCATTAAAATTTAAAGCGGATATATTGGTGGCGGCAGAGAAAGTAACAGCTTTTCCGTTTCCTGCTCCGGGATCAGTATCAATAAAATATTCAAGTTTAGTTATGGCGCTAACAACGGCAGGAATATTATTTTGTTTATAAAAATAGGTATTATTGGTAATGCTCCATTTTCCATTTGCATCAAGACTTCTAATAAATAAAACATGAAAGCCGTTAGATAGCGCGCCAATGTTTGGATTAAAAACAAGCCCGCTAACCTGTGAAGATGTGCCGCTTATATTTATCGGTGCAGCATTGCCTGCTCCCGGATCAGTATCAATAAAATATTCAAGTTTCACTATAGTGCTTACACTCGCCGTTACAGTAGTCTGTTTATAGAAATACTGGTAATTAGTTATGCTCCACTTTCCGGTTGCATCCATGCTTCTTAAAAAGATAACATGAAAGCCGTTTGATAAAGCGCTGATGTCAGGATTAAAAGCAACTCCGCTGTCCTGAGCAGAACCGCCGGTTACACTTATGGAATTAGCATTGCCCTGACCAGGGTCGGCATCAATAAAATATTCCAGCCTTGAGATGGTGCCATTCAAAGCGGTAACATTATTTTGTTTATAGAAATAAGTATAGTTAGTATTACTCCAGTAACCTATGGCAGGTGCAGTAGTTGTGCTGCTGTGCGATCTTACAAATAAGGTATGAATTCCATTACTGACACCGGTAATATTTACATTGAAAGGAAAATCAGCAACATTCGCCGAAGGCGAAATAGCCAGCTTGTTAGCATGACCAAAATCTGCAATGTTGTCAACAGCATACTCAAGCGAATCAATATATTGCTGAGAATAAACGTGTATGGTAAAAAATAAAATCAGCATCAGCGAAAGCGCTGTTTTAAAAACCGGCACATTCGGCAGTAGATTTTTTTTCATAATTATGATTGAAAATGATCAGCAAACAGGTTGAAGGATTCTAAAAAATCAATTATTTGCCCTTGTGCTGACAGTCGAAGGCAAAGTATTTCCTGTAGCATTTGCCGGAACCGACAACTGGTAAATGGAAGGTATAGCTGGTATCAGCGAAACCACATAAGGGTTTGCACTTCCATAAGCGCCCATATCAACATTGCCGGCGCCTGTACCAATTGCAGGGGAGCCTGCAGCCAGTTTGTATTGCCCGTCTGGTGAGGAGCCTCCTGCAAAAACTGTTGTATTCGAAGCATTAAAAATATTGTTATTAGTTCCTACAAAATTTGAATTGGTAGTTCCTACCCATAAATTATTGGTAACATTAGACGGATAACCAGCATCAAACAAGCTTCTGTAAGCACTATTATAAAAAATATTGTTACTAATAGTAGCGTTATCTATTATAAAATCTTGTTGTCCTGGAAAAAGTGTATTGTTATTAAACGTTACCTGATAAGCATTTTGACGTATTGCAATATAATTTGTATAGCCCATGTTGTTTGTGATTGTAAATGAAGATTCCGCAATGGAGGGGTCAATAATCAGATAGTTATTGAAATTAAAATAGCATTGGGTAATAGTAACATGGTTTGAGGTACCGCCCGCGTGAAATGATGAACCTATATAACATCTTTGAAAAGTAACATTCGCTACAGAATTTACAGCAATTCCGCTGTTTACCGGGATCTGATATATGGAACCTTCCGAACCTGAGTTTACAGTAAGCGAAGAAACAAATCCTGTATTAGAATGAAATTGTAAACCGGTGTTTTGAGGTAAAAAATATCCCAGCCCCATCCAAGTGAGTTTTTTTGTAGTGGTTACATCACCATAACTATTGGGCGAAGATTCAAGATAGATAGTATCATTGGCAGCAGCGCCATCATGTGCTGCCTGTGCAGTTGTAAAATCTGCTGCAACTCCGGGAACGTTATTTACCCGCCATATTTTAGCATGAACTGTTATTATAACTAAACTAAATGCTGCTAACAAAATTGTCTTTTTCATTTTACTTTTTTTTGAATTTATGTTATTGGAATGTTTACGGTGTTATCAGCTTGACTTTTGTTTTGTTAGCTTTTAGCTTGCATATTTCGTTATCGATTGATTTGTTATCAGCAAGCTTATTACTTGTAATACTTTCTGTTTTAAATTTAGATAATCACTGTTTTTCTTGCCAGTACTTCACCACCAGATTTGATTGATACTTCATAAGTTCCGGAGGGAAGGTGGCTTATATCAAGCTGCTCCTGCATAGTGCCATTCGTATTCACCATAATAATGCTTTTACTGCATGCGAGTTTTCCTGCGCTGTCATGCAACTGGTAATGCACCTCTTCGTGCATAGGGATAGAACTGCTAAGCACGGTGTTAATAATTTTTCTAAATAGCTGGATTTCGACCCTTGCCTTGCCCCTCATACTGTTACTGATTTGCAGAACAAAAGTTGATTAATGCAGCAATTACAGGCAGCTAAAGCAATAACTGGCCGGGTTAGACCCATAAGTGGCAGGAAAGAGGGCAGTTGACAGGTGATACTGTAGTTGGAAGAAGGTTTGAAAGGCTATTGCTTATCGATCAAATTGGTTTAGTTATTGGTAACCGGCAGTATTCATTCTGTTGGTCATCGTTGTGTCGCACTCTTATTTGTGGATATAAGACGCGAGCATTTCCATGAATGCGGCTTTCCTGCGGCGGCTTACTTCGAGTTCGCTATTGTTACTCATTAAAACACTGCCGCCTTCGCCTTTGATATATTTTAGCACATGTTTTAAATTGATAAGATAGGAATGATGAATACGAAGAAAATACTGATCGCAGAGAAGGTCTTCGAACTCCTTGAGAGTACGGCTGGCAATTATTTTTTTATTACCGGTTAATTGTATAGCTGTAGCGCTTCCCCTTGCCTCGAAGAATAAAATATCATTATTATCTATTAGCGTAATGCTGCCGACCGAAGACACAGCAATTTTGCCAAAGCTTTTATGTTCTTGTGTGTTTAGCAAATTGTTAATCACTTTTTCATCGGGCAGGGTTAAAGAAGTTCGTAGTTTTTCTATTGTCAATTTTAGTTCATCGAGGTCCAAAGGCTTTAAAAGATAATCAAAAGCATTGAACTTAATTGCTTTGAGTGAGTAATGATTATGAGCTGTAACAAAAACAATTTTAAAATCTATTTTACCAGCTTCCCGCAGCAGGTCAAAGCCGCTTTTAACCGGCATTTCCACATCCAGAAAAACCACGTCAGGTTTATGTATGTCAATCTCCTGCAGGCCTTTGTCTGCATTTTCTGCGGCAGCAACTACTAATACATCTTTAAAATGTGTAACGAGCAGTTGAAGCAAAATGTTTCTGCCCTTTGGCTCATCATCTATAATTATTGCCTTTATCATATTTATTCAAAAGGAAGATAAATAACAATCTTCGTTCCTCTGCCGGTTCCATTTTCATTAAGAAGATCATGCGTTTCTATTCTTGCTTTTTTATTAAACACCTTCAGCCTTTGTTTTGTAATACTCATGCCCATACTTTTTTTATTATTACGTTCGCTGCTTTCAAAACCACTTTGTCTGCCAATACCATTGTCCTCAATTGTGCATTCTATGCCTTCCTGTTTTTGTAAAAATTGTACATTCAGAATTTTTTTACCTTCTTTAGGCGCAAGTCCATGCCATATTGCATTTTCAACACAAGGTTGCACAATCATCGCGGGAACCATAATATTACCGGTATGGTCATGTGTATCTGCATTTATGGTAAATAAAATGGCATCTTTAAAACGCAATTGTTCAAGGTCAACATACCATTGCAGCAATTCAACTTCTTCTTGTAACGAAACAAGAAGCTTACCGCTGTTTTCCAAAATCCGCCTCACCAATTTACTAAACTTGTTCAGGTATTCATAAGCTGCAGCAGTATTGTTCATCACAATGCATTCCTGTATGCTGTTGAGACTGTTAAAAATAAAATGTGGGTTCATTTGTGCTCTCAGCGCTTTCATTTCCAGTTCACTTAGCTGTTGCTGTAAAGCTGCCTTTGCTTTAATGCGGCTGATTCTTTTGCTGATTATAAAATAGAAAACTGTACTTAACAGTAATGCAACTGCCGTATAGAACCACGCCGTTTTCCAAAAAGGAAAATGGATTATAAAATGTATTTTCAAATCCTGGCTGGTGTTGTCGCCATTAGCACTTGCAGCCTTCATCATAATTGTATAATTGCCCGGCGAAAGACTGGCGTATTGTACTTCTCCTCTGTTACCCACATATCTCCACTCCGAATCGATACCCTGCAGTTTGCAGTAATATTGATTTTTAAAAGGGCTGGTATAATCAGGCAAAGACCAGTTAACAAAAATATTGTTTCTATCATAAGCAAGGTCTATCGTTCTGATGTTATAAGTATCAAGGCTGTTGCCATTGACAGTCAGTTTTGTTAGCAGCAGTGTAGGCACAATATGAGAAGATGTTGTTATCTGTTCAGGGAAAAATGACGTGAGATAATTATTTCCGCCAATAATCATCCCGCCACCGGGTCTGCAGAACAGGGTGGAAGAAAGATCATTGGAGTACAGTCCGTCACTGGTTCTAAAACGCTTGAAGAGATTTTTCTTTTCATTAAAATAAATCAAACCGTTTCTTGTGGCAAACCACCAGTTGCCCTGCTTATCAGGGGCAAAATCATACATGTATTCTTCCATTTCTGCAGGGAAGTGAATAGTTGTATAATGACGGGTATCCTTCCATTTCAATAAAACAGTATTGGCTATGGAATACAAATACTCCCCTTGTTTATAAATACGGAAAGTACGTGGAGCAGGACCAATGACGTCAGTAAAGGGTTTGCTAAAACGATTGGTGATCCTGTTATACAGAATGATGCCCTCATCTAAATCGGCCATCCATAAATTGCAGGCGCCATCTTCTGCCGCATCGTTTATTACAAGCTTCTTTACAAGACCTGCTCTCTTACTCACACCATCAATCATTTGATGGCATCTGCCTGTCAGCTTATCCATCTGCCATACACCTTCGCGCCAGGGGAAAATCCAAAGGATCTTTTTACTGTCAATAAAAAGATGGGTAATGAAATTTTTAGGTAAACTGCTGCTGTCTTTTTGCCGGTGCCGGAACCATTTGTTACTCTTTCTGGCCGCGTTAATGTGTACTACACCTTCAGTAGTTGCCATCCACCAGCTTTGCTTACTTTCTATTAAAAGGTCAAGTGCAGCGAGGTTTTTGTTTCCGTTAAAATTTTTAAAAATCACATCGTGATAGTCGGCTGCTGCCTTTAAAGTGGTATCATAGCTTTTTAAAATATCCTTGCCTTCTGCCCCTATAAAAAAAATATTTTCAAGGCGGGCAAATACAACCGATTGCGAAGTCACCTCTTGCTTAAACACTTTATTTTTAAAGAGCTGCGCTGCAGGATTATAAATATACAGACCATGATTGCTGCAAAGCCATATCCAGCGGTCGGCAGATACAAATACAGTTTTGATGTAGGGTGCGTCGCCTGTGAATGTAGTGAATTTAAAAAAAGTTTTAAGCGAGGGATTAAAAGCTTCTAAGGTTCCATTGAGCCAAAGAACAAAAGCGCCATCTGGCTGGATAACACCATTTAAACAACTGATATTAGAATTATGGTGGGGATATGTAATAATTTTCTGCGACCGCTTGTCAAAAAGTTTCAGCCCTTTCCCCCATGTACCGACCCATAATTTATCATCCGCATCATATGCTGATATATCCAGAGGATCGTAATCCGGATCATTAGCCCGTGAGATTTTTTTTCTAAATTGATTCTTATCGGGATCATAAGCCCACAATCCTTCATGTGTGCATAGCCAGATAATACCAGAGTTATCCTGAAGCATTTGCGTTATTTTGTTGCAGGCTTCTTTTCTAAAGGCTGGTTCTGCATCGCCGTAAAGCAAAAGCTGAAATTTTCCGCTTCGGGAATCAAGTCGAAAAAGGCCGCCATCCGTGCTAACCCATACTACATTGCTGTTCACAACAATACCTGTAACAATATTTGTTGCACCGCCATATCGACTTTCTTTGAAATAGTAATTTAGAAATTTTTTTTCTACCTTTTTATAGCAACTAAGCCCATTATTGGTGCCTATCCATATATTTCCGTAATCATCTTCTTTCAATACTTCAATAGCCTTGCCCGGCAGCGAAGTTTGGTCATCAGGCTGATGTTTAAAAATTCTTATACTGCTGCCATCCATTACGTTCAGTCCATCTTCAGTACCTATCCATACTTGCCCTTCTGCATCTTTAAGTACACAGTTTACATGGTTATCGCTAAGCCCGTTATCTTCCGTAACTGCTGTAAATAATACGGGG
>CAXUMK010000122.1:6782-15664 GCA_964251885.1 uncultured Segetibacter sp.
ATTATAAAAATGGCGGTACAAAAAATATGTTTAGTCAAAGAGTGGCTTTACAAGATTCAAAAAAACAATAGATGGGAAAAGAAAAAACTACAAGTTAAGGTATTGAGATGCAATTAAAAATACGACGGAAAGACAATGAAAAGCAGTAAACATCCTTAAAAAAAGAAGAAGATGATTTTTTGGAGGAATTAAAATTGAAAAAGGAGTTCGTTGAATGCTTTAAAAACCTGTTTAAATTTTGGTTATTAGTATTGACTGTTAAAACAGGAGGATAACAAACTGCCCGCTGATTGCCTTGACTTATTCCGTCCTCAAACTCTTCACCGGGTTTGCCACCGCTGCTTTTATTGCCTGGAAGCTAACTGTGAGCAGTGCGATTGAAATGGCTGAAACTCCTGCTATTGCAAACACCCAAACACTGATGTGTATCCGGTACTCAAAATCGTGCAGCCAGGTATGCATTGCCCACCATGTAACAGGAATTGAAATGAAAAATGCTATCGCTACCAGTAATAAAAATTCTTTTGAAACCAGCAGCCATACATTTTGAACCGAAGCGCCTAATACTTTACGGATACCAATTTCTTTTCTTCGCTGCTCAATTACAAATGCAGAAAGACCAAATAAGCCCAGGCTCGCAATAATGATCGCAATAATGGCAAAGGAGAAAAAAATCTGTTGCGTTCTTAATTCACTTGCATATAAAGCTGCAAACTTATCATCGAGGAAAGTATAGCTTAACGGTCCTTTCGGATTGAAAGAATTCCATGTTGTTTTCAGGCTATTTAAAAACCCGGTTACATCATTTGTTTTTATTTTAATGATCATTCCGCCATAGTTGTTACCCAGCAGCATCATCAGCGGCGCTATTTTTTGTTTTGCCGTTGTATAATTAAAATCTGCAACCACACCAACAATTGTAAACCTTCTTTGACCGGAACGCACAATGGTTCTTCCAATTGGGTTTACTTTATTCCAGCCTAACCCGTTAACCGCAGCCTGGTTAATAACCACACCGGCGCTGTCTGAACCAAAATCTTTTGAAAAGTATCTTCCCTGCGCTATATGCATACCTAATGTCTTGACATAATCATAATCAACATGATAAATGTTTATATGAATTTCTGTTCCGTTTCCATTTTCATTTTCGGGGTGTACCTGCGTTCCATCCATAAAATCATCGCCGGGAATGGAGCGTGCAATGCTTGCCGATACTACCCGGCTGTTCTGCAGCAACTGTTGCTTAAATGCATTCTGGTTATCGCCCATCAATCTTCCATCGGGTAAAAACAGCACCTGCTCTTTATCGTAACCAAGCTTTTTATTCTGCATATAGTTCAACTGCTGGTAAACGATAATGGTTGAAATGATCAACGCCGTAGAAACAAAAAACTGGAACACAATTAAACTGCTGCGCAAAGCATTTTTATTACTTCCTGTGGTTGATGAACCTTTTAAAACTTTTATCGGATTGAATGATGATAAAAAGAAGGAGGGATAAATACCTGCAATAATACCTGTAAAAAATACCAGGGCAAGCATGGCAAGTACAAACCTATAGTTAATGAAATAGTGAAGACCGATCTGCTTGCCGGATAGCTGGTTGAAGTACGGAAGCAATACAAAAATCAAAACGATTGAAAGCAGCATTGCACAAAAACTCATCAATACAGATTCAGAAAGAAACTGCTTTATCAACTTAAATTTTGCTGAGCCCATTACTTTTCTTACCCCGACTTCTTTTGCTCTTTTTACAGAACGTGCAATGGAGAGATTGGTAAAGTTTACACAGGCGAGCAGTAAAATAAATATTGCCAGCACAGAAAAAATATACACGTATTGTATATCGCCGTTTGGTTCAATTTCATATTTTGTATGGCTGTAGAGATGAATGCCGGTAAGCGGCTGCAGCGTAAATACAAACGTTTGTATCGTTTTTTGCGCTTCAGCTAAACTAACGCCCATATCATGCATTGTTTCAGGTACAACATATTTTGCAACAAGCTGCGGAAACTTCGCTTCCAGTTTTTTGGCATCCACATTCTTATTCAACTTCAGATAAGTATATACACCAATGTTGCTCCATGTTGGGTGTGGTATGTGCCATGTAGAAAGGCTTAAGAAAGCGTCAAAATGAAAATGTGTATTGTCAGGCACTTTATCGTACAAGCCGGTTACCTTGTAAAGTGCATCATGCAAACCGATCGTCAATGATTTTCCAATAGGGTTTTCATCACCAAAATATTTCTTTGCAAATGCTTTTGAAATAACAGCGCTGTTCGGTTGTACCAACGCGTCTTTATTACTTCCATCAATTAATGGGATAGAAAACAGTTGCAGAAAATTACCGTCTGCAAAAGCAAGTTTATCTTCTTTAAACTGTTTATCATTGTATTTTACAAAGTCTGTTGCAGCAGATAATCTCGTAAAATCTTTTATTTCAGGAAAGGCATTCTTCATGCCTTCGCCAACAGCAAAGTCAACATTAGGATACACATCGATACTACCATTGCCCGTTGAATTCAAATTGACCCGGTAAATATCTTTTGCATCGGCAGTATACCTGTCATAGCTCAGTTCATCGTACACAAAAACAGTGATGAGTATAAAACAAGTAAGGCCAATTGCCAGACCAATGATGTTGATGAAAGAAAAAACTTTGCTTGTTTTAAAGTTTCTTAAGGCGACTTTGAAATAATTTGTAAGCATAAGAAAGGTTTTAATAGGAAGTGGTAGATAAGTATTTTTTATTTACCGGCATTTGTTCTTTATTCAGCTTTTGTTGTGTCACTCACTTGTACGGCAGATTCTAATTTGAACTTTTCTAAACATGTTTTATTTATATTTTTTCATTTCCTGATATTGATCTTTTGAAAAATAATTCCTTCCTTAATGACTAATTGACTGAATGTCTCAATGACTAATTTCACTCCGTTCTCAAACTCTTCACCGGGTTTGCAATCGCCGCTTTTATCGCCTTATATCCGACGGTTATCCATGCAATGAGTATTGAAATAATGATTGCAAGCACAAAGACTTCAATTCCTATGCTGATGCGGTATTGAAAGTCGTTGAGCCAGCTACTCATCATAAACCAGGCAACTGGCGCAGCTATTACAAATGCAATTGCAATAAGTATGGTAAACTCTTTTGAAAACAGGTACACAATGTTGCCAACCGAAGCTCCCAGCACTTTTCTTACACCAATTTCTTTGGTTTTTTGTACGGCCATAAAAGAAACCAATCCATACAAACCCAGGCAGGAAATGAAAAGTGCAATGCCTGCAAATATTTTATATAGCACAGAAAGGTGCTCTTCCTGCTCGTAGAATTTGGCCACTTTCTCATCTATGAAATTGCTTGTATAAGCATACTCAGGAAAGTATTGGTTCCATACTGACTGGATTTCGTTTTGTGTTCCCAAAATATCAGAAGATATTAATTTAACAGAAGTAAGACCATAGTATTCGCTTCTCTCAGCAAGTAAAAGAGGTTTTATTTTTTGTTTCAGCGAATTCGTTTTAAAATCTTTTACAACACCCACTATCCTTTTCCACTTACCGCTGCCTAAGCGAATATCTTTTCCTACAGCCTCGTTTGCATTTCTAATATTCAGCTTCTGCAGCAATGTTTCGTTAATCACAACCTCTTTGATTGTGTCGCTTTTCGAATATACTTTGCCTGCGAGCATGGTCAGTCCGTAAGTTTTAAAATAATCTTCATCCGCAAATTTCAATGTCAGTTGAAACTTTTCATCTTCTTTATGATCGAAGGCGAAATTGGTTGCCCACGTATTATCAGATGAAGGCGCATCAGAACTAAAACTTACAGATTGTATTCCGCGGGTTTGCAATAGTTTTTCTTTGAATGCAGGCAGCTTTGCTATAAATGTGCTGTCAGAACTGCCGGTTAAAATAAGCACAGCTTCTTTATTAAAACCAAGATCAGCATGATTTATAAAACTCATCTGGCTTACGGCAACGATGGTGCCTATGATCAATACCTGTGAAATGGCAAATTGTGTAACTACCAGTCCTCTTCTTAATGAAACGCCGCCAACTTTTGCAGAGGTGATTTTATTTTTAAGCGCAAGAGCAGGCTTGTAACCTGAAAGAACCAGCGAAGGATATATGCCAGATAAAAAAGTGACTACTATTGCAATAAGCGATATAAAAAGCAAGTTTTGCGGGTTAAGTAAACTCAGCGTTTCTTCAATAAATGCAAAGTGTTTTATATAAGGCAGGCACAACGCAGCAATGATGACTGCAAACAGGCAGGCAATGATTACAACTATTAAAGTTTCTCCCATTACCTGCAAAAAAAGTTGACTGCGATTGCTACCCAATACTTTTCTGATGCCTACTTCTTTTGACCTGCCAACGGCCTGCGCTGTTGCAAGATTTATGAAGTTTATGCAGGCCATTATTATTATAAAAATGCCGATGATAGATAAAGTCCATAAAATGGACATGTTGGTTATATGATTGCCAAAAGTTGATTCAAAACGGTTATCAGAATGTAAATCGCCAAGAGGCTGGAGGGAATTCGTTCTAACAGAGTTTCCTCTTCCTGTGTAGTGGTCTTTACTGAATTTGATTAATTGCCCATTAATGTTATCGGCGTTCACATTTTCTGGAAGCAGTGCAAACACCTGGAAGTTGCTCGACAATATATTCCACTCATTGGCGTAATTGTATTTGCTGCCGTTGGCTTTTAATGTTTCGTAAGAGATGAGTACGCCCAAAGGGAAATCTGTATTTAACGGAGCATCCTGTAAAATGCCTGATACTTTTAATGTTATTGCGTTGTCTAACCTGATAAAATGATTAACTGCCTGATGCCAGTCTCCAAAATATTTCTCCGCAATTTTTTTACTGAGAACAACTGTATTAGGCTCGTTTAGAACACCGGCGTTGCCCGAAAGCCACTGGTAATTAAAAACCTGGAAAAACGCAGGCTCACAAAAGAAGATGCCTGTTTCTTCAATAAATTTTTTATCCGACGAAATGTTTTGCGCAGTATTCACCGTTACCTGGCTGCCGTAGGTTGAATTGATGCAGGCAAATAAAACGCCTGGTATCTGCAGGCGAAGAGCATCGAGAGCGGCAACCGGCACTCCCGGGTTATAAGTGATGCCATCCGAAAATTTATCCTGCGTTACCACATGATAAATCCTTTTATAATTCGGTTGAAACTTGTCATAACTTAATTCGTAGCTAACTACCAGAAAAAGCAAAAGGCAAGCTGCAATTCCCACAGCTAATCCGCTAATATTAATGGCCGCATAACCTTTATGTCTAACTAAGTTTCTACATGCTATTTTAAAATAATTCTTAAACATAAGTATGATCTATGATTTATAAGATTGATAATTTTTGATTTATTTATTCTCCTTTGTGTCTTGGCGTCTTCGTGGCGACTCTATTTTTGCCACAAAGGCACGAAGGCACGAAGATTTTTAAATTTGTTTATTCCTTTGTGTCTTAGCGTCTTCGTGGCGACTCTATTTTTGCCACAAAGGCACAAAGGCATGAAGGCACTAAGATTTGGAATTTGGTTTATTCTCCTTTGTGTCTTGGCCTCTTGGTGGCGACTCTATTTTTGCCACAAAGGCACGAAGGCACTAAGATTTTTTTAATCTCTTTTTCTCCTTTGTGTCTTGGAGCCTTCGTGGTAAAATCGCTGCATAAAGTTTCATTTGTACACGAGTGCGACGCAACGGCAGCTTCATTCTTATTCTTCCGCACGGCTCCAAAAAATCTCTCTTCTCCCTTTAAGGCCCTGCTTCTACTCTGTCCTCAAACTCTTCACAGGATTTGCTATAGCTGCTTTTATCGCCTGGAAACTTACTGTTAATATTGCAATCAAAACTGCCAGCAATCCTGCAAAACCAAACATCCACCAACTAATTTCAATACGGTAAGCAAAGTCCTGAAGCCAATTGTGCATAGCGTACCAGGCAATTGGTGAAGCAATTACAAATGCCATGATTACCAGTCGAATAAAATCTTTTGAAAGGGTCGCGACAATATTTTGCACTGATGCACCTAATACTTTTCTGATGCCAATTTCTTTTGTTCGTCTTACTATAACAAATGCAGCCAGACTAAACAATCCCAGACAAGCAATTGCTATAGCTAAACCGCCTGCAATGGCAATCATAGTTCCTGCTTGCCTTTCTGATTGATACACCTGTTTGAAGTGTTCATCAAGAAATTGATACGAAAGATCATTATCACCGGTAATAGACTTTAGTTCAGTCTGAACTTCTTTTAATGTATTGGATATTGATGCGGTTGAAACTTTAATATACAATTGCTTTTGCCACACAGGCATATAGTTAACGGAACTTATAATTAAGGGTTCAATTTTAGTATGCAGTGAGCTGTAATTAAAATCACTTACAACTCCGGTAATTATACCAGCAGGCCAGCCGCCAGACAAATTGATTTGTTTCCCTATTGGATTAGTATAGCCTATCTGCTTTGCAAGCGTTTCGTTGATAAGATATTCGTTTGCAGGATTGTCTTTACTAAAATCACGGCCTGCAACTATTTTCATTCCAAAAAACTTTATATAGTTAGTAGCAGCATTTTCAAAGTTCACTGATACCTGCTTGCTTTCTCCGTCAGGAGCAGTATAATTAATTCCAAAAAGAGCTCCGTTGCCTCCCAATTCCATGTAACCTTCAGTTACATCAGCAACTCCTTTAATTTTTAATAATTGCGAACGCATCACCGGTAATTTCGAAGCGGTTTGCATGTCTAAAGGAATCTTTAGTATCTGGTTATATGAATATCCCAAATCCTTGTTTTCAAGAAAACTTAATTGCTTTAGAAAAACGATCAGGCTTACAATAAAGATTACTGCAATAGCAAACTGACCGGTTACCAGCACATTTCGCAAAGAAGTACGTGACTGACCAAATAAAATTCTACTTTTTAATATCAAACTGATTTTAGAATATGATATTAACCAGGCCGGATATAAACCGGCAAGAAGAGTAGTACCGAGAATAACTATTACATAAATGCCAACAAGTTTTGGTTCATATAAACTGCTTACCGCTAACTCGCGGTTTAGAATATTATTTAGGTAAGGCAGAAAAACAGCAGCGAGTAAAATAGAAAGTAAAACAGCTATAAAAACAGAAATGAACGTTTCTGTAAGCACCTGTAAAATAATCTGAGCACGTTTAGCGCCCATGATTTTCTTTACTGCTATTTCCTTACCGCGATAACCTGCTATCGCTATAGTAAGATTTATAAAATTGATGCAGGCTATGATAAATATTGCCAGTGCAATCACAATGAAGATTTTAATGTATTTGCCATCTATTTTATTATAGTTGAAAAAGTCGTAATTGACACCGGAGGACTGTGTATGCACCTGCTCCAAAGATTGCAGCTTCACATCAATAAACTGATTTTTAGTATGAACAGTTTTTGTAAGCTTTGCCTGGAAATCATTAATATTAGTTCGGGGGTGTAATTGCAAATAAGTTGGTCCTGATAAAACTCCGTAATTAGTTCCTAAAAAACCACTTTCAAAATCTTTAGGTACGGGAAGCAATCCTTCCGCCTGAAGGTGTGAAGTTTTGGGAAAATCTGCAATAACATTGCTTACCGCTGCATAAACAGTTGTGGAATCAGTTGTGTGCAATGCTATCATTTTATTTACCGCAGGTACTTCACCGAAAATTTTATAAGCAAGGCTTTGCGTAAGAACAATACTATTTTGGTTTCGTATAAAGTTGCTTTTATCACCTTCAATTATTTTTACGTTGAACATACTTGCAAAAGAAGTATCGGTACAAACCATCTGGCTTGTCTTAATTTTTTTGCCATTATATTCCAGGGTTATGGACGGATAAATATCAGGAGTAGCCGGTAAGAAGCGGGTAGAATTTTTTATTTCCGGGTGATTATTTTTAAGAAAAGAGGCTATCGGCGGACCTATTGAAGCGGAAAGCTGCGGAGCAGCGCCGCTATAATGCATGTATTCATTCAGCCGGTAAATATTGGCCTTATCGGAAATGTTATTATCAAAACTAATTTCGTTGTTTACAAACAGGCCAATAAGTATACATGCAGCTATACTAACGCTGAGACCCGCAATGTTTATAATTGTGTAGCTTTTATTTCGGAAAAGGTTTTTCCAGGCAGTTTTAAAATAGTTTCTAAACATGAGAAATGATTTTTAATTTCTGATTTATTGATTTCTGATTATCCAAATTTCTCCTTAATGACTAATTGACTAAATGCCTCAATGACTTAGTTTCACTCGGTTCTCAAACTCTTCACCGGATTTGCAATTGCTGCTTTTATTGCCTGGAAACTCACTGTTAATAATGCGATCAGCATAGCCGCTGCTCCAGCAATAATAAATGGCCACCCACTAATGGTAATTCTATAATCATATCCCTGCAACCATTTGCTCATTGCCCACCATGCAACAGGTGAAGCAATTATAATCGCGACGACAACAAGCTTTATAAAATCTTTTGACAACAGCGCAGTGATGTTTGTAACGGTAGCACCTAAAACCTTTCTAACACCTATTTCTTTGATCCTGTTTTCTGCCATACATGCGGCAAGTCCGAATAAGCCAAGACAGGAAATAAAAATTGTAAGTGCCGCAAAAAGCGTGGCAAGTGTTCCGGTAAGTTGCTCGTCATTGAACTTTTGCACATACTCTTCATCAATAAAATGAAATTCGAAAGGATAAGAAGGATTGTACTGTTTGAAAATCTTCTCTGCCTTTGCTAAATTTTGCACCGTACTAATTGCATTATTCAACTTTATATGAATAACATTTCCACCATATTTCGGTCCCTTTATCATAAAAGGTTTTACGGGTTCATAAGGCGACTCCAAAACAAA
>CAXUMK010000123.1:0-15657 GCA_964251885.1 uncultured Segetibacter sp.
TATACAATACTTCAGAAGGCTGCAGGTTTATACCATCTGAGCCAAAAACCGCTGCATCTGAAAAACCAAATTTAACCAGGTGCAGGCTTATGAGGCGGTTATCCACTTTGGTAAAATCGGGTCCTTCAAAACGGATCATATCTATCTGCAGGCGGTCTTTTGACAGGTCGTCGAGTAGTGAAAGCAAAAACTGGCGCGAGTTATCGTGATAATTAAAGCAGGCATAAATGAGGTTTACACCCAAAATGCCCACCGCCTGCTGCTGCAGGTTATTATCGTTGTCGAGCAACTTTACATGCAGCACCACATCATTGTATCCGCCGCCGGGCTTTTGCTGAAAGCGCACGCCCATCCAGCCATGCCCTGCATTTGTTTTGTGGTAATTGAGCGCCGACACCGTATCTGAAAAGGCGAAAAAAGTAGTGGTAGCGCCACGTTGTTCGGCAAGGCGCTCGATCAGCAATCCATATTCCCGTTCAAGCATCGCTATCAGCCGGTGCTCGCTTACGTAACGGCGTTTTTTCTCAGCGCCGTAGATAGCATCCGAAAAAAGCATGTCGTAAGCAGACATGGTTTTAGCGATGGTACCCGACGATCCTCCTGCCTTAAAAAAATTGGCAGCCACATCCTGTCCGGCACCTATCTCGGCAAAGGAGCCATAAATCTCGGGGTCGAGGTTAATATCGAGCGCTTTTTGTTTTGTGCCGATGTTACTTATCTGGGAAGCTTTCATGCAGGTAGTAATTTTTAGTTTACTATGGCAGACGTGCAATCTAAAACGATTATGAAATTACCAATTTTTATTTAGTTCAAGCCCCCTAAATCCCCCGAAGGGGGACTTTAAGAACACTCCATGAAACCAAAATTCGAAAGCCTGGTAGTATTAAAGCTTATCATGACGGTTTTATACTGCGCAAGGAATAAAAAGGTGAATAGGATTTTTTTTGAACCGGGCTGAATTACTACTATTAGACAACCGTTGCGTCGCACTCGTGTACTTTTCATTCTTTATTCAGCAAGCAAATAGTCACTTGTATCCCTTTGCAACTTTAGCTCCCTTTAGGGCGGGGGGTTAACAACTTTCTCATCTTTTCCTTGTTTATATTTCTATTATGAAAAGAATAGTAATAAATGCTTCAGCCATCTTCCTGTTTTTCTTCGCTCAATGTATATCTGTTCAAAAAGGGATCGCACAAAAAAATAACCGGGATTCTTCATATACCTATCATGCGTCATCATCGGGCGGAACAGGAAAATTTTATTTAGGAAGGGAAATAGCCTTAGTAATGGGAGCGTCTAATGCTGAATGGCTTGACAGAGACAGCAGGCAGGCTGAGGAAAATACCAAGCTAACCATTGATAAAATTAAAGTACCGCCTGACGGTGTAATTGCCGATATAGGCGCCGGTACCGGCTACTACACATTTAAGCTTGCGCCAAAAGTGCCAAAAGGAAAGGTATATGCAGTAGAAATTCAGGATGAGATGATCGCTGCACTTGACGACAGAAAGAAAAAGTTGAATAATACAAATGTGGAGGTCATCAAAGGAACAACTACTTCTGTAAACCTTCCTGCAAATTCGGTTGACCTTGTTATAATGGTAGATGTCTATCACGAATTAGAATACCCTGTTGAGATATTGGGATCAATAAAAAGGTCACTTAAAAAAGACGGCCGGTTATTGCTGATAGAGTATAAGGGAGAAGACCCAACTGTTGCTATAAGGCCGTTACACAAAACCACCGTTGCCCAGTTGAATAAGGAGTTGGCAGCAAATGACTTTAAGCTTGTTTACGAAGGAAAATTTCTTCCTATTCAGCATTTTCTGCTGTATGACAAAGCGTATTAAATAATGAGGCAATAGTCGTTATGACTTTTATACTCGGCAAGGAATAATAAAGCGAGTAGAGTTATTTTGAACCAGACTGAATTACTACTATGAGTCTACCGTTGCTGCCTGCCCCGCTTTTTGGCGGGGTCGCACTCTTGTACTTTTTATTCTTTATTCGACAAGCCAAAAAGTTGCGTATATAACTTAACAGCCAACGCCATTAACTAAAGAATGTTGTACAGATAATACAAGGTGTATAAGCTGCCATGAAAAGATGCAGTACACGGGAGTGATAATACAAGGTGCATAAGCTGCCATGAAAAGATGCGGTACAAGGGAGTGACACAACCGGAGCAGAAGAAAAAACAAATGTTTGTCCCCCCAAAACCTTACGTTAATGACATTGCCTTGACGACTATAAACGACATTGAAAAATCAATAATTGAATTCGGCCTTATCTTTTGCCAGCTTGTCTTGAAAATAGCGTTTGAAGTTTTCATTGGCGCCTTTGAATAAATATATCCTGTCGCCCCGCTCTCTTGCATACGCACTGGTTACACTATCCACCACTTTTGCTGATTGAAAATCTTTTACAAAATCATGCTGCATTTCATCGGGATCATCTGCAACAAGCAATAGATTTTTGAAGCTGAGGCGAGAAGGTATCCAATATAAGAAGCTGGCGTTGTCGCTATATGCAGGCGGTAAATGATATTTGGATGCGTAATAATTTACGGCGCCTGCCATTCCATAATTATCACAAAAGATAAGTGTGTTTTGTTTTTCAACCGAATCGAGTGAATTATAAGCGGAAGCTACTTTCTGCGCCATTTCGTCCCAACCGAGCATGTCAGAAAAATCCTGCGGCAAGGGATGATTGTGCAGGTCTTCCCATTTCAGTGCACCTGTTTTTTCTGTCTCCAGCTTTACATACAAATCGGCAAGTGGCGCTGGCGGCAATAAAGGCAAGGCTATTGGTACAAAAACAATTCCTATAATAACAGGAAATAGTATAAATGCGTATCGCAATACTCTTCTTTTAGCACTCGTAAATTGCTCAAGTTTGTATGCGCCAAATGCAAACAGCGGCGGATAGACACCAAGCGAATAATAATTTTTTCCGTGACCTGCCAGTAATAAGATGATCACAAAAATGTAAGCAAATCCTATAAAACGGTACTTGCTTTCTTTTGAAAAGAAGACATAAGCCAACCCGGCAATCCAGATAAAAAAACACGGCAGGTTCATTAGTATCTGATCGCCCAGAAAACTTACCGGATCAATATATTTCAGTTGTGTTTCCTGCAACTCTTTCATGTGATGGATGACCGGGAAAGAAGCCGTGTACTGCCAGTAAATATTGGGAAGAATAATGATACACGCAATCGCACAAGCGTACCAAAAATGCCTGTTCTTAAAAACAATACGCTGCCTTGTAAGCAACAACCCGGCTAAAATGCTGACTGTATAAAATGCAACAGAATACTTGCTCATCATGCCTATACCAACGCTTAGCCCAAATAAATAAAGCCACTTATTTTCTTTTGTCTGAACAAACCGGATGAGACTGTAAGCTATTAACGTCCAGAAAAATACTTCTGGTGCATTTGGCTGAAACAAAAAGAATGTCCGCAGGTAAGCACCAAATACAAATGGCAGAAACAAAAGCAGTAAAGCAAAGGCTCTGCCGCCCAGCGACAAAACAGTTTTACCAGCGATAATGAAGGTGGCTGCGCCAAACAAAGAAGGCCATAGTTTCAGCCAGAACATGCCACCGCCCAAAAAATGCGTCAGCCAGGAAAATATAGAAAGCAATGGCGGCACTTCCATAAAACCCCAGGCAAGATGGTGCCCTTCTGCGAGGTATAACATCTCATCGCGGTGCGGTTCGTACACCTGGTTTTGCAGCAGATAAGGAATGATGATCTTAATAGCAGCCAGTATATACAGAAGCCGGTTGTTTTTCTGCATTTGATATTTTGAAATGAAAATAAACTGTTTTATTTAAAACAGCAATAACACCATAATTGAATGTTATGCTTGTAACTCTGCCTTTTAGAAAGGTTTGGAAGGGTTTCTTTACTTTCGGTAAATGATTAAGGTATTACATACTGCAGACTGGCATTTGGGAAAGAGGCTGGAACAATGTGAAAGAACCGACGAGCACCAGCAGTTTTTAGACTGGATGATTGAAAAACTTTCCGAAAAGTGCATTGATGTCTTAATCATTGCAGGTGACATTTTTGATACCGGCGCACCATCCAATGCTGCTTTAAAACAGTACTACGACTTCCTTTGGAAAGTTAAAAATACCTGTTGCAGGGAGGTGATTATTATTGGCGGCAATCATGACTCTGTTACTACTTTGAATGCTCCAAAAGACTTACTTAAATATTTCAACGTGCATGTGGTTGGTGGTGTTCCTGACAACTTTACCGACCAGGTTATTCCAATAACAAATAATAAAAACGAACTGCAGTTGGTGGTTTGTGCAGTTCCGTTTCTAAGAGATAAAGATGTGCGTTTATCAATAGCCGGTGAAAGTTATGCAGACATGGAGGCAAGGTTAAAAAAAGGAATTTGCGCTCACTACAATTCACTTAAAGAGCATGTTGCTCCGTATAAAGCGAAAGGTATTCCGGTAATAGCTACCGGTCATTTGTTTGCTGCCGGGGGAACTAATTCGGACAGCGAAAAAGACATTCATGTGGGTAATCTTGGTCAGGTATGCGGAGACCAGTTTCCGGAGGAGTTTGACTATGTAGCGTTAGGCCATTTGCACAAGCCCCAGGCGGTGAATAAAATGAACCATGTACGTTATTCAGGCTCGCCGATACCACTTAGCTTTTCTGAAAACGATGATCGCAAACAGGTATTAATATTGACTTTTGAAAACGGAAAACTGAGTGAGCTGGAAGAGTTTGAAATTCCCTGCTGCCGCAAACTGATCAGAATAAAAGGCAATCTTGAAACAGTAAAGAACAAGCTTATTCTGCTGGAAGATGACAAGCTATGTTATCCGGCATGGGTTGAAGTGCAGGTTGAAACGGAAGGATATATTCATGAATTGGATGAGCAGTTGAATAAGCTGATACAAAAGAAACCATTTATAGAGCGGTTGTTTATAACTCAGCGGAGTCTGCAGATCAACCGTAACCTTAACGAACAGATTTCTGAGGCTATGGAACTCTCCAATCTTGATCCTAAAACTGTTTTTCGTAAAAAGGTCTCGGCTGCTTATCCTGATGGGCAGGGTGAGGATTTGCTTCAAACTTTTGATGAGGTGATGGAGTTAATGAGGCAAACTAAATGACATGAGGATTTCTTCACAACAAACATATTTAGCAGATTTGCAAGTCGATTATTTTCACCTACATAGAAGTAAAAATAATAGATAAATATTTTGGCTGAGTGAGGAGGAATATGATAAAATAAAGATGAGTGAGAAATGAAAGTTGCTGTAAAATATTTAATTGGAGTTTGCCTTTGGCTGATTGTCTTCATCATTATCAGGAATGTTCACTCCTCCTATGTTGCGGATTTTTTCAGTTTAGCGAATTTCACATCAGAATCTACTCATGAATATTTCAAACTGATATGCGAAATAACGGCTTCTATATTTGCAATTCTGCTCGCTGTAATTACTTTCGGATTTGAGTTACTTGGTAAGAACTCAAGGCGGAGAAAACGATTTAATTTCCTTTCAAAATGGTGGGTTTCATTTGTTATTTCAGTGCCGGTAGTCATAATTATTTTTTCACTTTATTCTGCATTTTCAATACAGAACCTAAACCAGACCAATGATTTAACAACTACGTACTTCTTAGGAATTATGTTTGTTTGCTTTGTGCTTTCCCTATTTCCATTTACTGTATTCCTTATAAGTAAAACAGATACAGTTAATGATGTTAAAAAGCTGATAAGTCAATTTACGGAGGGAAAAGAATTTGATTCGGAAATTACCAATGAATTGTTTTATTACATTCAGGAGTTTGACAGAGATGCTTACAACAATCATCTGTTATCACATTTAAGCCAGCACTGTTTATCACTTATAGGTGATGCAAGCAACAGACAGAAAGTAAATTCCATTTTTCAATCGCTTACAAAAGTTTGGGAAGCAGGTAATATTGATGCCACGAGAATAAACGAACAACAATATTTTGTTTCTGTATGGCTATCTGTGAAAGACATATATGTTCATGCTGCAAAGCACAAATCTTTTTTACTCCATTACCAAGCGATAGAGGATTTTATAAGAATTCAGGTTGAATATTTAGCTGTCAATAATAGCATTGAAGGGTTATCAAGTGCGGCTAAAACACTTTCTGAAATTTATTTGCATCAGTTGAAATACAATTGTCCAAAGCAGGAAACTATCAGGGATTTGTACTGGGCAAATGGTGAGAAAGAGGCTCCAAATCCAAGCATGGATTCGGACCTACAATGGGACCACATTAATAATATTTTATGGCAACTTCATCAACTTCAAAAGGGTTCGATTGAGTTAAAATCAAAACATCTTTATGAAACAGTAAAATTTGAATTGAGTTCAATCCTTTTTAGTTTGAGGTATAATTACGATTTGAAACTTGGTGATTATCAGGAAAGTTATATAGTGTATGAGATATTTTCCTTTCAAAAATATTACGCTGAGACGGCTCTTGAAAAGAGAATGTTCCAAAATTCAGTAGAAGCTTTTCATTTCAGTGTTCATGAAATTGCAGATTACATCAAAAAGCAAAAAATATTTGCCGCCGACCTTGTTAAGCAAATTGAAGATTATTTGCTCTATTGCCAAAAGTATAATTACTTGGATGATTTTATGAGTATAAGAGATTTAGGAGGTTTAGCCAGAGTAATTTCAATGGAATATACAAATAATGCGACTGTTCAAAATGAGTTTCTTTCCATTGTAGAAATATTGGCAAAACTCAAAACTGAAATAGAAAAGCAAGTCAACTTTTCTGAAAATAAAAATCACAACGAAATAAAGAGAGAATTGGAGTCGCTCAAGGACCGGGTAATTAAAATGCCAACCAGTCCGAAATCTCAGGCTACCATTAACCGGATAGATGAAATAATAAAGTCATTTTGACTAACACACAAACATAAAAAAGGTGAGAAAACCTGCGTAATGATTTGTCGTATAAGACGCAACTATGTTTAATCGGAGAATGAATGTAAGGCCAACAAAAAAAAGTATATAAAAAAATGCGCAGGTCGTTTTAAAAAAGTTACTAATGAAAATCATAAGCATACAATTTTTAAACCTCAACTCTTTGAAAGGCCTGCATGCAATAAGGTTTGATGAACCTCCTTTTATTGAAAGCGGTTTGTTTGCTATAACCGGGCCTACAGGTGCAGGTAAAACAACTATTCTCGATGCAATCACTGTTGCATTGTATGGTCGTGTTCACCGGCACGATAAGGAGGCAAGTGAGAGCATGACAAGGTTTACAGGTGAGTCTTTTGCAGAAATTGAATTTGAGGTGCAGCAAAAATTATACAGGGGTAGGTGGTCTATAAGAAGAAGCCGCAACAAACCGGATGGGTTTTTACAAACAGCAAAAATGGAACTTGCTGATGCGGCTACCAATGACATTATCATTAATCATCCGCTTGCTGCTGTACAAAATAAAATAGTGGAAATCTGCGGCCTTGACTACAACCAGTTTTTACGATCTGTTATGCTTTCGCAGGGAGACTTTACAAGATTTTTAAAGGCAAATGAAAACGAGCGAAGTGAGCTACTGGAAAAGATTACTGATACAGGTATTTACTCACAAATATCTTCTTATATATTTGAAAGGGCTAAAAATGAGAAGGTTCTGCTGGATGCATTACGGTCAAAAATGAACGATGTAGTATTGCTTTCAGATGAAGAAAAAAATGCAATAACAGCAAGCCTGCAACAACAGAAAGAGGAAGAAGCAAGGCTGAAACAAATAAAACAGGATGCAGAAACAAAAATACAATGGCTTGAAAAAATTAAAAGCCTTGAAACAAAAAAGGAAGCGGTTGCTTTAGGGTTAACACGTTTTCAGCAACAGGCAAAAGACAATGAGCATGACTTTGAAAGGCTGAATCAACATTTGCGTGCTTCTGTTCACAGGCTTGCTTTGCAGGAAATAGATGAACAAAAAAAACAAGGACTTGAAATAGAAAATAAAGTTGCCGGAACAGAAAAACAGCTTCCCGTTTTTAAAGATGAAGCGGAACAGGCATCAGTACAATTAACTGAAGCATCAGGTAAGTACGCTCAGGCTTTGAAAGCGCTTTCAGAAGCAGAACCTTTATTAGAAGCAGTCATTATTAAAGACACTGAAATAGAGGGCCAGCAGAATCATCTGAAGCACACGACATCTGCTTTTAATATATTGAAAAAGGAATTGGAACATGCGAAGGATTTAATCGAGCAAAAGCAACATGATCTTACTGTTTGCCAAACGAAAATACTTGATGTGGAAACGTGGCTCGAAGCACATTCAAATGAAAGCAATCTTGAAAAAGTCATAACAGGGTTTCGACAAATCAGAAAAGAATTAAGTGCAGCAGATGACGTAATCACAAAAGCAACTAAGGAGTTAAGCAAGTATGAAAACCAACTCAAAGATGAACATCAAAACCTGAGAAAAGCAAATGAAAAAGCAGAAAGTCTCAAGAAAGCTATTGCTGAACTTGAAACCAAACAAAGTGAAACCAAACAAAAATTAAAGGAAGAATCAAACGAACAACCTGTTGAAGAAATAGAAGCAATCAGCATTACTCTGCCTGCTTTAATAGCTGTTTGTAAAGATCAATTGAGGTTGTCGGCGGAATATCAGAACCAGCTTGAAAAAGGACAGCAGATTAATGAGCAACTGGAAGATTCGAAGAAGAAATATGATGGAGAGAGTGAGCAGCTTAAGCAATTAGAAAATGACAAAGAGAAAGCCGAAAATATATTGTCAGATCTTCAGCAACTGGTTGAGCTGCAGATGCGGATACAAAAATACGACGAGGACCGTCAGCAATTAGAGCCTGAGAAACCTTGTCCGTTATGCGGTTCAGCTCATCACCCTTACGTGGAAAACTATCATAAAAGCCAGGTTAACGAAGCAGTTCAGAAGCGGAACGAACACAAAAAATATCTCGACAGCCTTTTGAAGAAACATAGAGAAAAGACTTTATCAGTTAATACACTTACTAATTCCGTTTCTTCACTTAATAAAGAACTCGCTCAAATTGACACGGCTTTAAAAAATGCTGAATCTTCATTTAAAAAAAATAACGAAGAACTCCCCAGGCCGTTAAATATAAAAGACAGCAAAGTAATTTCTGCAATAATCGCAAACAAAGAAGGTGATTATACCAAGCTGCGAAGCCAAATAGCATCCATACGAAGTTTACAGCAACAATCTGTTGAGCAAGACAATCAGATTAATCTTAAAAGCCAGGAGCTGATAAGATCAGAAAACGGGATATTACAAATTGAAGAAAGAATAAATGGTATAAAACGAGATACTGAAAGGATACAGGGAGAATTAGCTAATCATGCAAACACTAAGGAAAACATTACTGCTGCTGCAACTTCATTGCTATCTCCTTTTGATATAACTTTTAATGCTGACAAAGCAGCAAAAATAGAAGAAGAGTTAAAAAAACGATCAGAAATGTATGCAGCTTCTCTCAAGAGTTTACAACAAGATAAAATAGACCTTGTAAAACTGGAAGCCGAATACAACAGCGCTAAAACAACCCGGTTAGAAAAAGCGGAAAAATTCTTGGAGCAGGAAAAGACACTTAACGAAGAGCAGGAAAGCCTGCAGGAAATGCAGGCTGAAAGGAGTGCGTTGTTTAGTGACAAGGATCCGCGTAAAGAACGGAAAAGATTGAATGAGCAATTGCAACAATTAAAAGATAAGGTTGAAAAGCTGAACGCGGCGTTGCAACAAAAAGCAGAAACAGTAAAAGTGAATGAAGCTAAGTTGATTGAATGGAAAAGTCAATCAGCGATAGTTATAGAAAAATATAAAGCGCTTTATATTGAACTGACAGCTCTTTTAAAAACTCAAAACACCCATTCTATTGAAGAACTAATGACTTTATTTATTTCTGAAGAAGAGGAAAAAACAATTTCTGCGTTAAAGCAGCAAATTGAACAAAACCTTAGAACATCAAAAGACATTTTAGGGACTATTGAGGAAGAATACATAAGGGAAATTGAAAAGAATATAACAGCAGAAAGTGAAGAAGCATTATTAGTTATCCGAACGGAGCAGGAGCGATTAATATCAGTACTAAATCAGCAGATAGGGAGTCTTAACCATAGACTACAGGAAGATACACAATTAGCGATCAGGCACAAAGAAATAGCTGCACAGGCCGAAAAGCAACAAAAAGAATGTAGCCGTTGGGATAAAATATCTCAATTGATCGGCTCTGCTGATGGAAAGAAATTCAGCAAATTTGCACAAGGCCTTACTTTAGCCCGATTGACAGAATTAGCAAATCGCCACTTGCACAAATTGAGTGACCGCTACAGAATTTTAAAAAGTGCTGAAAAGGATTTGGAACTGCAGATTATTGATGCTTATCAGGCAGATGTGGTAAGACCTATGACTACGCTTTCGGGAGGTGAAAGTTTCCTGGTTAGTCTTTCGCTTGCGCTTGGCCTGTCTGACCTTGCTGGCAGCAAGACTCAAATTAATTCTTTATTTATAGATGAAGGTTTTGGAACTCTTGATGCGGAAACATTAGATGTAGCTATTTCAGCATTGGAAAACCTGCAGGCAAGCGGAAAAATGATTGGTATCATCTCTCATGTAGAGGCACTGAAAGAACGAATAGGTACGCAGATAGAAGTAAGTAAACAGCCCGGAGGTTACAGTAAGATAAAGGTGAGGAGTTATGGAAAGGAATATGTGTAAATTGAATAATAAAAATTGTTAAATCTACTTATAGTCAAAATTTAAGAGGGCATCTTAAAATGAAAATTGTGTCCTTCAAATCATGAGAAGTGAAAAAATTGTAACAAGTTAAATTCCTTGGCACTCATTATTCACCCTAATTCTTTGGATTGTACGAATACACTACATCAAAAGGAACTTTGCGAAGGCTGCGTAAACCTTGCCCTATGCGAAGGTCTTTTCTTTGAGGAGTGGGTTCGCAAACCCAATAATTATTGCCCTTGTATATAATTGGATTACTTAATGCCTTATCAAATTCAACAGCTATCGTAACATGCGCAGGGTAGGCTAATACAATCATCGGCAGGTTGTAAAGTTCTCTGACGAGGTAAAAAAATAAGGCCGCCCTGTCTTCACAATCGCTGTTATCATACAGCAGGGTTTGCTCTGGTGACAGGCGTTTCTCAGAGCCAAAATTTTCAGTATCTGTTTCGAAGGCAAATGCATACCGTGTAAAGCGCATCAGGTAGTCAACCCCGTCTTTTTGGTTCATCTTCTTAATATTCTCACGTAATAAAGGAATGAGAGAGCTGTATGTTATTTTGCTTAAAGGAATATTAAAGAAGGTTTCGTAGTCAACAACAGGATAGTTCTTAAAAATGGTTTTTATCTGTTTGTTCAGCATCACTTTAAAATGATACTCTGTCTGGTAATAATCAAACTGTAGTTCTTTTGCCGAATAGTTTTCTGCTTTAAAATCAGGCAGCTTATTTACTTTATACGAAAACCCATTCTTTGCTTCGGGAACATTAATATTTAATGAAGTAAACTTTTCTTTTTCAAAATCAACAGTATGGTAATCGTGGTAATTGAGGCATACATACTGCTTACCATTTTGTATATGATAAGGAATATTGAAAACTTCATCATCACTCTGTATGTACATCAATATTTTGTTATTGCTGATACTGACCGTGGCATTGTATCCTGACTTAACAAGCAAAAACCATTTATACAATGTATAACGATCATAGTTAACCGACTTAGCGCTAAGCCTCTCTGCAGTACTGCGTATTAGCTGGTAATATAACCAATCATCCAACTGATGCTGTTGTTTGTAATTGAGTAGAGCAGCTATGAAAGGTTGATAATCACTTGCTGCAAGGCTAATGTAAAATGACCTTACATATGAATCGGAAAGAGGGGAAGAAAAAGCTATTTTAACCGATGAAGATACCGGAACCAGTACGGTGTCGCTATAAAAATCAATTTTGTAAACTTCTGTATTGCTTTGACTATACGCTACAACAGGCATTACATAAATAAGGATCAATATGAAGAGCTTTGGGAACACTATTTATTAGCTATTTAATTAAAGGTATGAAAACTTAACAATAGGATAATATGTTGTGAAATGCTTGCTTTTTTACTATTATTTAAACGTTTTATTGTAATAATTATTTCAAGAAGCATTCTTCAACTTTTTTACACAGCTAACAATTTGGTAATATTGAGTTTGCAATTTCTTCACATGTAGAACCTACTTTCGCCATTAATAAAAGCTTAAAAACTACTAAAAAACTACTTAAAAAGTACATATCTCTTATCTTATGCGTTTATTTTTATCAGCTTGCTTTTCACTTTTCGCTCTTTCGGTTTTTTCTCAGTCAGGTAAAATAACAGGTAAAGTTATCAGCAGTAAAACAGGTGAACCATTGATTGGTGCGACTGTAAGCCTTGACAGTCTTCATCGGGCAGCAGCAACTGACCTTAACGGTAATTATTCTTTTTCAGGTTTAGAGGCAGGTTTATATACTGTATCCGGCAGTTTTATTTCGTTTTCCAATAAAATAGTTTCAGGGGTAGTGGTTACAAAAAATGAAGCTGTAAATCTCAATATTTCGTTAGATGAAATATTGAAAGCAAATACAGAAAACGTTACAGTCAGAACAAGAATCAATAGAGAAAATGTAGGCTCGTTATTAATTGCTCAAAAAAACAGTGCAAGTGTAAGTGATGGCATATCGGCTGAAACAATACGTAAAACACCCGACAGAAATACAAGTGATGTTTTGAAAAGAGTTAGCGGCGCAAGTATTCAGGATGACAGGTTTGTAGTTATTCGCGGATTGAATGACCGTTATAACGCTTCTTTTTTAAATGGCGCTCCTTTGCCCAGCTCAGAAAGCGACAGAAAAGCCTTTGCTTTCGACATCTTTCCATCCAACATTCTCGATAACCTGGTAATTTATAAAACTGCTTCTCCTGATATGTCGGGGGAGTTTGGTGGCGGTCTTATAAATATTTCTACCAAATCAATTCCTTCGCAAAATTTCACAACTCTTTCTTTAGGATTAGGATATAATACCATCGCTACCTTCAAAGACAAGACCTATTACCCTGGTGGCAAATGGGATTTTATCGGTTTGGATGATGGCACCAGAAAAATGCCTTCTCAAATACCATCTATTGCTGAGTTCAATAAGTTATTGCCTGCAGAAAAAGTTCAGTATGCCACTTATTTCTCTAACAATTGGGCACTTAAAACTAAAAAAGCATTGCCTTATTCGAACATCCAATTTACAAAAGGATTAAATATTCAGAGGAAAGGAAATGATTTCTTAGGCATGCTTTTCTCACTCACTTATAACAATAATTCAGGTTATACTGAAGGCGACAGAAATATTTTTGCTTACGACCGGAGTGCTCCTTCATCTCCTCCTACATGGGAGGATAAGTACAAAGACAAAGTTTACTACGAGCAAACGCTTTTAGGTGGATTGGCAAATTTCTCTTTAAAATTGAACAGTAAGACTACTTTAAACTGGAAAAACATAGTAAGTATAAACAGTGACGACAGGGTAATTCAAAGACAGGGAACCCCGGATTTTTCTGGTGCACCTGACTTGATTGCAAAAGTAAATGGCCGTTGGTTTACGAGTAATTTTATATACTCAACACAGCTTTCAGGAAACCATTTGCTTAATAAATCTAATCTAAGAGTTGACTGGACAGGCGCTTACAGTTTAGTAAAAAGGTCTATTCCCGATCTTCGTCAGTCTATTTATTTTACTTCAGCTGATATTACAACCCCTACCGCAGACGTGGCCTCGGGCAGACCGGTACCTGATAACGGTGGTACTCATTTTTATTCATCAACCAATGAAAAAATAGCAAGCGCTAAAGTTGATTTTACGCAACCATTTGCAATGGGTGCAAGCAAACAAAATCAATTCAAATTCGGACTGTCTTTTCAAAGAAGAGTTAGGGATTTTAATGCCAGGCTGCTTGGTTTTACTCAGGGTATGAATTTCGACCAAAGCCTCTTAACATTACCTGAAGACCAGATATTCGCCCCTCAAAATTTGGGCGGTAAGAGTGGATTTAGTTTAGGTGATGGTACACAACCTACTTATGTATATGACGCCAACTCTTCATTGGCTGCTGGTTATGCTATGCTTGACCAAAGATTTGGCAAGAGAATAAGAGCCATTTATGGAGCGAGGTTAGAAAACTATGATCAGACTTTAAACTCAACAAATACTAATTATACACCGGTTCATATCACTTCAAAAAAATTGGATGTGCTGCCGTCTGTTAACTTAGTTTACTCTCTTAATTCGAAACAAAATCTGCGCTTTGCTTTCTCTCAAACCCTCAACAGGCCCGAGTTTAGAGAAATAGCTCCTTTTGTATTTTTTGATTTTGTGAGCCGTTATTCAATTGAAGGTGACACCGCCTTGCAAAGAGCTTCGATTAAGAATTATGATCTTCGTTATGAGTTTTATCCTGGCAGGTCACAGCTTTTTTCTATTTCCGGCTTTTATAAAGATTTTACCAATCCTATCGAATTAGTTTCAAATCCAAACGGAAGCAGGTCTGCAACTTATCAAAATGCAAAGTCAGCGAAGGTGTATGGTATTGAAGGAGAAGTTAGAAGCCTTATAGGTACATTGTTCGGTTCTTCAGAAAAGAGCTTACTTGACAAGTTAACAATATCTGCAAATGCGGCTGTTTTATGGTCAAAAATTCAATTAAACCCGTTTGGAGTTATAGATGTCAAGTATCTGAACTCAAACCGCAACCTGCAGGGACAGTCTCCTTATGTATTCAACAGCGGCCTTACTTATGCCAATGATGAAACCGGCATATCTGCAACCCTTTCAGCTAACAGGGTTGGTCCAAGAATATATATAGTAGGAACACAAAATGACCCTGATATATACGAACAGGGAAGAACTGTATTTGATTTTCAGATAGCTAAATCTTTCAAAAAAGATAAATGGGAAGTTAAGTTTAATGCTAAAGACTTACTTGCACAAAAGCAGATTTTCTTCTACGATATAGATCAAAACAAGAAATACAATGAGGCAAATGACAGAGTGTTCTCCCGAAATACATTTGGCCGCATACTTTCATTAACCGGCACTTATAAATTCTAAATAATCTTTTCAACCGGCGAAAAATTTTTTTCCGCCGGTTGCCTAATGTTCTGATATCATTCAAGTACGCGAAAACTAAAGAATAGGTAATCTAATTTTTCGTGCAGTTGGTTATCGAGTTCAATCTACCCAAAATCAATATTTATTAAACCAAGCTCTGTAATATTTGGCACTTCATTTTCAAACTTTGGATAGTTAGAAAATTAATTGCAGCAGAATGTTGAAGATTCTTATAATATCACCGTTTCTCATTATCGGGCTAACATAAAAATAAAGATTTGTTAATAGGAGAAACCCGAATTTCTCTTTTAGAATTTATCAATTTCATCTAATTATTTCTTTTCCTTCAACACTACATCAACAGAATTATGAAAAAAATTATTACACTTTCAACTTTTCTCGTTTTAGCTATCTCCGGTTATGCACAGCTAAAACAGGTCAATTACCGTGGAGCTTTTGCGCCTGCTCCCTCACCCATGTGGACGGAGAGCT
>CAXUMK010000124.1:0-11067 GCA_964251885.1 uncultured Segetibacter sp.
ATTGAACTCACGACCTCTTCCTTACCAAGGAAGTGCTCTACCCCTGAGCTACAACAGCTTTTGAAAAAGTCATTGAGTCAGTGGGTCATTAAGTTAATAAGCCAACAATGACTAATTGACTTAATGTCTTAATGACTATTCTGGAGCGGAAGACGAGCCTCGAACTCGCGACCTATAGCTTGGAAGGCTATCGCTCTACCAATTGAGCTACTTCCGCTTGTTAATTTGAAAATATGAAAATGTGCAAATATGAAAATTAAAACACAAAACCAGATAATCACTATTTGAAAAACTTGAAACAGGCAATTCATTTTCAAATTTTCCAATTGCCACATTTTCAAATTATTCCGTGGGCAGAGCAGGGTTCGAACCTGCGTACTCGTGAGAGAACAGATTTACAGTCTGTCGCCTTTAACCACTCGGCCATCTGCCCAAAATCAATAAGTAGTGAGATTTAAGTAGTAAGTAGTAAGACAAGAACTCTTGGTTTTACCTCTTAATACTTGATACTACATACTTAATACTTCTATAAATCAAGTAGCAAGATTTAGTAGTAAGACAAAACACTTACATCTTAATTCTTAATACTATATACTTCTATAGAGCCGAAGAAGGGAGTCGAACCCCCGACCTGCTGATTACAAATCAGCTGCTCTACCAACTGAGCTACTTCGGCATATTGTTTCAAAATGTTCGGAGAACTTTTTGAAAAATTTACAGTTCAACTTAAACAGTGAGGTTAAGTGAAAAAATTAAAATAATGCACTAAACAAAAGAACTTTTTCCCCGATTTATACACCTTTTTATTTTCGGGATGGCAAATGTAAGGGAAAACTGGTAATACCAAAAGCTTGTAAATTTTTTTTGGTAAAAATTTCTTACTGTTTTTCTAACATTATCAATTCCGGTGTTGCTATATCAGGGTGAGAAGGATCGACGGTTATATTGATAGAATCACTGTTGATTATTACGTTATTGATTATTGTACTGTTAACGTAAGATTTATTATTTATTGTGTAGCGATATTCAATTTTTAAACGATTGCCCGGCATTTCTTTTCTTTCGACAATCTTTGCCTTCATTTGCTGCCTTTGGCTGCAGGCAGTTAAAATGAATACTGTGATAAGAATAACAATGCGATATTTCATATAGATAGGTACAATAAAAAAGGCTTCGAAAGAAGCCTTTTTTATTGTATTTTATTTTACGCCGCCTGTTTTTGTTTCTGGCGTTTGAGTTGATTAACAAGAGATAAAAAAGCACTGTCAAAAGATTCTTCAAAAGATTTAGACGATGCTTTTACAAAAAAATCGCGTTTTGGAACATGAACACGCAGTTCTACAACCTTGTCTTTTAAAGTATGAACCACATTATCTAACTTTAAAAAGACATCTACTTTCGTTATCCGGTCATGGAAAGTGTCAAGCTTTTCCATTTTTTTTCTTACGAGGTCTATAAGTTTTTCATCGCTTTCAAAATGTACAGTTTGAATTTTAACGTCCATAACATTGCTGATTTTATGTGAATAAATAAAAGAACGAATTAAGTGTATATTTTATTACATAAGCAAAAGTCGCATTGGTTGAATAGCATGAAGTTAAATTAATGAAATGATAATAAAATATTTAATCTGCCTTTTTTAGAATTTTTAAGGTGCAGAAGGCGCTTTTCTCATATTCATCTAATAAACGCTTTTAGAAGTAGTATTCCCCACGTTTCGGATGCCGCTAAAACACTACGTCAATAGGTGAAACTACTAACAATGCTGCAGGAGAAAGTATAAAATGGAAAAAGATGCATAAAGGTTTGCCGTACAAGGGAGTGACACAACGATGCTGAAAAAAGTTGTGCTGTTTGTTCAGTCATTTCCTTCTTCCCTATTGTTCGGACTCATTTCATGTAAGCCTGAACAATAGTTATCAATGTGCTTCTAACGCTATCTTTACAGCCTGATGGAAAAATCAAACTTTATAGATTACATACGCATTTTTGCCAAAAGCGGGCATGGCGGAGCAGGAAGCAGGCACTTTATGCGGAACAAATTAACAGCAATGGGCGGTCCTGACGGTGGCGACGGTGGCCGTGGCGGACATATCATTTTAAAAGGGAACAGCCAGTTGTGGACACTGCTTCATTTACGATATTATAAAAATGTACTTGCAGAAGATGGCGAAAACGGAAGTAAAAATAATTCTACAGGCCGCGAGGGGAAAGATATTATAATAGAAGTGCCTTTGGGAACCATGGCAAAGGATGAAGAAACAGGAAAAGTGGATGCAGAAATATTAGAAGACGGCCAGGAAGTAATATGGCTGAAAGGCGGGCGTGGGGGATTGGGCAACTCTAATTTTGCGACCCCTACCAACCAGGCGCCAGAGCATCACCAGCCAGGTGAAGAAGGTGTAGAAGGCTGGAAACTGATAGAACTGAAAGTGCTGGCTGATGTGGGTTTGGTAGGTTTTCCAAATGCAGGCAAGTCTACATTGCTGTCGGTT
The DNA here is from genome assembly GCA_964251885.1 of uncultured Segetibacter sp. Lineage (GTDB taxonomy): Bacteria > Bacteroidota > Bacteroidia > Chitinophagales > Chitinophagaceae > Segetibacter. The sequence goes on from CAXUMK010000124.1 coordinate 2,496, forward strand.
ATAACTGCAGCAAAGCCAAAGATCGCAGATTATGCATTTACCACTTTAACTCCTCAGTTGGGCATGGTAGAGTACCGGGACGGCAAAAGTTTTTGCATAGCTGACTTGCCGGGCATAATTGAAGGCGCTGCTGAAGGAAAAGGTTTGGGACATCGTTTTCTCAGGCATATAGAACGTAATTCGTGCCTGTTATTTTTGATTCCGGCAGACAGTAAAGACCATAAGAAAGAGTTTGAAATATTGTATAATGAGCTTGAAGAATACAATCCCGAATTGCTGCAAAAAGATTTTGTAATAGCCATCAGCAAGAGCGATATGCTTGATGATGAATTGAAAGAAGCCATCGAAAAAGAGTTACACGAAAATATACCGCACTTATTTATTTCATCGGTAACACACAAAGGTCTTACCGAACTAAAAGACCTTTTATGGAAGACTTTAAACAAGCCTTCTTAAAGTTAGCTGTAACAAAAAATAACAAACGTTAGTTGGGCAACCTAATGATTGTTAGTTAGTAAGACTGGTAACAATTATTTAATATAATATTTTGCTTTGTTGAATTTTGGATAACATTCTCACCCTATCTTTGTTTTATCAAAGCAAAAAGCCAGGTACATTATCCTTAAATTGCTTACCATCCTGCGATTGCCTCCACACTAAAGATTGTTTTGCTGCTGATCATTTTTAAATTTCATTGCTTGTTTAAACTGTTGCTTTCCGAAACATTTTTTTATCACGTTTAAACATTTCAATTTATGAAAAAGCATGTAACAACAATTCAAAGAAAGGCAGTAACCTTATTAGTAGCTTCTGCACTAATTTTTAGCACTGCAACCATGTCCTACGCATCGACCGACAGCAATCAGAATACTGTAAAAGGTGTAGAAATCAGCTACAAAGGTGTAGAGAATAGCCTGCTGGTTTTTAATGTTGATTACAAGAATGAACTGTCAAAGACATTTCAGCTTGTAGTAAAGAACGATCAAAACGAAGTTCTTTTTGTAAAGAAATATGATGCAAAGCCTTTAAACACAAGCATCCGTTTGTCGGCTCCTTCAGAAAAGGTTAAAATTTCTATAGCTATAGAAACCGGGAAGAAAGAATTTTCTCAGTCCTTTGAAATCGATTCTAAAATTAAAACAGTTGAAGAATTTGTAGTAAAAGGAATTTAAAAGATTACTGAGCTTCGTATACGAAGCAGGCGCAGCAATCAGGGTCGTTGCTAAATGATCTTTGAAAATACCCAATAAAGCCCTCTCCGGAGGGCTTTATTTTTTCGTCTCATTCTTTTTTTCGGGAATTTTTAAGTCTTTACTTATGTCGGGTTTAATTTCATTTACCGGTAAAGCAGAGTTGGCTGAAGCATCTAAGAACGTCCAGTTCTTTCCGTTATCCAGCGATTCCCCAATCAGGTAGGTTGTTTTATCAATAGTAGTTCTCTGGATATGCATCTGCATGTTTTGCTCGACCACACATTGCTCATCTTTTGGGGTCTTCACTATCTGCAATATTTTTCCAAGTCTTATATATTGAATGGTGCTGTCTGGTATTTGTTTCATTTGCATATTTATAAATGATGCATAAGCTTCGGTGCCGCCCATCCTCTTTGTCATATTTGGATGATTGTATTTTACAAAAGATACCCAGTCTTTTCTTTTAAATGCTGCAAGCATGCTGTCGCCGCAGCGATAAATATTCTGTTCGGTTTCATTTGCCGCTTCTCTTGTACCTGGTGCAGTTCCTGCTTCTTTACTCTTCTGATGACAGGCAACCGCTGTCAGTATCATTATTCCCGTGATTATTTTAATAACGCTATTCATTTCTAAAGGAATTTATCTCGTCTTTGTATGGAAGTAAATGTTTCACAACTCGTTACTATTCCTCAAATGATTACAGCAGTGCCTGTTGCAAGTACCATAAGCATGCTGCTTGCTCCGCCTATCGTTTCAAAATCGATGTCAATACCAATTATTGCATTTGCACCCAGACTTTGCGCTTTTTGAACGAGCTCATTCATTGCATACGTTCTTGCTTCGTCTATTACTTTTTCATACGTTCCGCTGCGGCCACCCAGCAGGTCTTTAAAACCTGCTACCAGGTCTTTGAAAATATTGGGGCCGATAATGGCTTCAGCACTTACGATGCCGAGATATTGTTGTACAGGATGTCCTTCTATATTGCCGGTAGTAGTGGTAATCATCGTTCTTATTTTTAAATAGCAAACTTAGTGTCTAAAGTACGCTCTTGCATGTGATCAGTTCGCTTTTATCTACGCAAGAGATAAAAAGGTAAGTAGAAGTTTTTTTTGAACCTGGCCACATTACTACTATGAGTCATCGTTGCGTCGCACTCGTGTACTTTTCATTCTTTACTCGACAAGTCAAAGAGACGCTGATTATCACTCGACAACTATGATTAATGGAATCAATCCATAAACTAATTCTACTTTACCAACTTATGTTTGTCGTGTGTTTTTAAACGCTGCCATAAAAAGATACGGCAAAAGAGTGCGACGCAACCGGAGATGCAATGAAATACAACTGACGGCTACCCAAAAAATACAAATGCTAAAACATGGCAAAGCATAACTAATTAAACAAAATAACTTTTGGCTATCCTTATGTAATTCTTCTGCCTGCTTCATCTTGTATAGGTAAACCTCGTATTTTCATTAAAACTTACGGTTGTATGAGCAGAATACTTTTCGCACTTTTCCTTTTTTTAACAACAGCCTTTTCTGCTGCTGCACAAACAAAAGAAAATGCATACCAGCGGCAGTGGAACGAAATTGACAGCCTTATTTTTAAACAAAGTCTAAGCCGTTCTGCCCTGCAAAAAGTAAATGCGATCTATGAGCAGGCAAAGAAAAAAAACCAGCAGGTGCAGGTTGTAAAGGCTTTGTTGTATAAGCTTAATCTCGAGGAAAGATTCCAGGAAAAAGACATCAATAAAGAAACCAGTGTTTTAATAACAGGAAGTCAAAATACAAAAGATGTATTGACTAAAAGCATTTTGTACAGCCTGGTTGCCGAAAAATACAGGAACTATTTTGAAAGCAACAGGTGGAACCTTTACCAGAGAAGTAAAACTGTTAACTATAAAAAAGAAGACATTGCCACCTGGAGCGCCGATGATTTTCATGCTGCAATTACGCATTGGTATCAACAATCATTAGCAGCATCAGCAGTTTTAAAACAGGCAAATGTGGATGCTTTTAAAAGCATCCTTACATTTTACAATACCAAAATGTTTCGCCCTTCGTTGTATGACCTGCTTGCTCACCGTGCATTGGAATATTTTAAGAGTGATGAGACGTATATTACCAAACCCTTGTATGCCTTTACTATAAATGAACCTGCTGCGCTTGGAAGCATACACACATTTATCAGTCATTCATTTACAACTAAAGATTCTATATCAAATAAATGGAAAGCGTTATTGCTGTTCCAGGAGTTGATACGTTATCACCTTGAAAGAAAAGATACAGCCGCTCTCATAGATGTAAATCTTGAAAGAATAGAGTTTGCAAAAAATACCGGTTCTATACCCGGCGTAGATACTTTGTATTATAATGCTGTAAAAGAGAATGCAGAAGAATTTAAAAATAACCGATATGCTGCACAGGCGTGGTACCTGCTTGCAGCATGGCATTCACAAAAGGCAAACCGATATAATGCAAACAGCGATACAAGCTACCGATGGGAAAATGTAAAAGCGCTGGAGATCTGCGAAAGGTTTATGCCATTAAAAGACAGCACCGAAGGTCACGTCAACCTGTATAACTTATATCATTCTATCACCTCTTCAAACCTCGCTGCAACTACCGAACAGGTCAATGTTCCAAACGCTCCTTTCAGAACATTTGTATCTTATAAAAATGCAGGCAAACTGTATTACCGGGTTATTAAATCAACAAAGGCGATTGAAGACTCTATTCAAAATTCAATAACAATAAGAGGATGGAATTCGCAAATACAAATTGCGAATACTTTTCCTTTTATCGTTCAGCAAGAGGTGAGCCTGCCTGCAGCAAACGATTACCAGCTACACAGCGTTGAAATAAAAATAGATGCATTACCTGCAGGAAAATATCTGTTGCTAAGTTCACTATCGCCGGGTTTTGCAGACAGTTCACACCTTGCATTAACGACCTTTTATGTTTCAAACATCAGCTTCATTAATAATGGACAACATTATTTTGTGCTTAACAGAACAACAGGGCAGCCACTTGAAAATGCATCGGTACAGATTTGGATGAATGAGTATAACAACAAAAAAAGGCGTTATGAAAAGACAAGAAAAGAAAGTTATAAAACCGATGAAAATGGTTATTTTAAGATGGCAGTCAATGTAGTTAATAACAGTGGAATTCGATTGGATATAAAGTACAACAAGGATGAATTGTTTTTGGAAAACGAGCAATACGCTTATCCATTATCCTACGATGCAAATGATAAAGATGACGCATCGGATAGTAATGATGAATATGAAGAAAACAAATCAAATGCTTTCTTCTTCAAAGACAGAAGTATCTACAGGCCGGGACAGGTAGTCTACTTTAAAATGATTTCTTTAACGAAAGACAGGAAGACCCAAAAAACAAAACTTTATATACCTGCTAATGCAAAGGATAGCCTGTATGTATATCTCGAAGATGTAAACAATAAGAGGCTGGATTCATTGAGAATTAAGCTGAATGAATATGGTTCTTTTGCAGGCAATTTTAAACTTCCCGTAAATGCGCTTACCGGTGAATTTTCTTTATCAACCAATCATTTTAACAATGACAAAAACGGTGAGTTTTCTGTTGAAGAATACAAGCGGCCAACCTTTTATGTGCAATTGGAAAAACCGAAAGGCACCTACAGATTTAAAGATACCTTAACTGTAACCGGAACTGTAAAAGCATATTCAGGCAATACGGTGGACGGCGCAAATATCAAGTTCAGGGTTACAAGAAAAGGAAGGTTTTTATATCCCTGGCTTTGGTACAAAGGTGTAAGACCATCTGCAAGCGAAACGACAATCATCTATGGCGAAGCAACAACTGATGCCGCCGGAAAGTTTACAGTCAAATTCGCCGCAATACCTGACGAAACAGTAGCCCAAAAAACGCTGCCTGTTTTTGATTTTGAAGTAAATGCAGACGTAACAGATATAGCAGGCGAAACAAGAAGCAGCAGCACAAGCGTTTCGGTAGGTTATCATTCTCTCAACGTAAAACTTTCAGTAAAAGAAACCGCCGAAGCAGACAGCTTGAAAAGCTTGTTTGTAAGTACAGAAAATATTGCAGGTGATAAAGAACCGGCAACAGTTACAGTCTCTGTTTCTCCATTGTCTGCGCCAAAGCATTTGATAAGAAAAAGATACTGGCAGCAACCCGACCAGTACATCTATACCCGGGAAGAATACAATAATTTGTTTCCAAATGATGAGTACAAAAATGAAAGCGACCACACGACCTGGCCAAAAAGCGAACCTGTATTTACTGCAACAATTAATACAAAAGAAACAGGCAAAGTTGAGTTGCCAAAAGGCAGCGTAACCTCGGGCTGGTATATAATTGAAGCCGTTGCAACAGACAAAGACGGGCATCAAATAAAAGATGAAAGGTATGTGCAATTGTACAGCAGAAACGATGGCAAGTTCAACAGCAATTCGTATTTATTTACTTCAGTAAACAACAATGTTACTACTCCCGGCGTGCCCGCTTCTTTCCTTATTGGCAGCAGTGCAGAAGGAGTTCACCTCATACAGGAAGTACAGCATAAACCCAAAGATAAAAGCACAGCCATTGAAAGTGATTTTACTTTTCATGAGATCAATAAGTCAGTTAAAGAAATAGTCGTTACTCCCGCAGCGGAAGATATTGGGGGAATGGGAGTAAACTTTGCTTTTGTAAAAGACAACAGGGTTTATACCGCTAACCAGCAGGTGCAGGTGGAAGTAGAGAGCAGCAACCTGAATGTCGAAGTATTAACCTACCGCGACAAGATAGAACCCGGCAGCCAGGAAAAGTGGACGATAAAAATAACCGGGAAGAATAAAGACGCCGCCGCCGCAGAAGTATTGACAAGCATGTATGACGCTTCGCTTGACCAGTTTAAACCACACGCATGGCAAATGCCTTTTGATGAGCAACCCATCTTTTATACGAATGGATGGGATGTTAACAATGGGTTTACAACGGCAGCAAGCAACGCAAACAATTTGCCGGTTCCTAACAAATACTTCTGGAAGCAGTATGCGGATATTGATGTGTATTTGAGCAGACCTAATAATGAATTTGTGAAAAGAATGGGTGGTGTAATAATGGAAGAAAATTATGATAAAGGTTTTGTGGGGGCACAGGATATGGAACTTCGGGCATTTCAGGCTCCTCTTTCTGCAAGAGCCGCAGGAGTAGAAGCGAAGTCTAATTTAGAAAGTGTAGTAGTTGGTTATGGGGTTAAGAGAAAAAGTGGTGAACCAGGAGCTACAAAATCTGTTGCTCTTCGTGGACTTTCATCTCTTGCCGGAAGCAATCCTTTATACGTTGTTGATGGAAAAATTGTTGCATCAATAGATGATGTAAACCAGGAAGACATTGCCAAAATAGAAGTATTAAAAGATGCGGAAGCGACTGCATTGTACGGAGCAAGAGGAGCTAACGGCGTTGTATTAATTACAACCAAAAATGGAGTAGGTAAAGAAGAAGAACCGGTAGTAAAAGTGAGAACCAATTTTAATGAAACTGCTTTCTTTTTCCCGCAATTGGTTACAGATAAAGATGGCAGTTTATCCTTCACTTTTACTTTGCCTGATGCACTCACACAATGGAAATGGCAAATGCTTGCTCACGATAAACTGGCAAATTTTGGAATAAATGAAAAGACAATTGTAAGCCAGAAAACTTTGATGATACAGGCGAATGCACCAAGGTTTTTTCGGGAAGGAGACAGAATGGAATTTAGTGCCAAGGTCAGTAATCTAAGTGATAAAGAACTAACGGGAAAAGCTACTCTTACACTTGTAGATGCGATTACTTTAGAACCTGTTGATGATATTTTTATCAATACATCCAATATTCAAAACTTTACTGCAGCATCCAATCAAAGTACTTCGGTAAACTTTAGCATTGCCATTCCTGCTAACTTCAACAAACCGGTAACATGGCAAATAGTTGCTAAAGCCAACCAGTTTGCAGATGGTGAAGAAAATACTTTACCTGTATTGACAAACCGGATGCTGGTTACCGAAAGCCTTCCGTTGTTTGTAAAAGGTGATACAACAAAGAAGTTTGAATTTACAAAGTTGCTTCGCCAGCAAAGTAAAACCTTGAAAAATGAGTCTGTTACTGTTGAATATACTTCCAACCCGGTCTGGTATGCTGTACAATCTCTGCCTTATTTGATTGAGTTTCCTGAGGAGTGTTCTGAGCAGGCTTTCAATCGTTTTTTTGCCAATGCACTGGCTTCAAAAATCATTAACAGCAATCCAAAAATAAAGCAGGTATTTGATGAATGGAAGAAAGACACTTCTGCATTCAAAAGCAACCTTCAAAAAAATGAAGAGCTTAAAAACATCTTATTGCAGGAAACTCCGTGGGTTCTGCAGGCTGAAAACGAAGAGCAGCAAAAGAAAAACCTTGCTTTGCTGTTTGATGCTGTAAAACTGGAGCAATCATTCAAATCCAGTATTGAAAAACTTGCACAGATGCAGGAAAACAACGGCGGTTTTCCCTGGTTTAAAGGAGGTCACGTAGACCGCTACATTACCCAATACATTGTAACTGGTATTGGGCGTTTACAAAAAATGAATGCCATACCTACCGAACAGAAAAATGAACTGTCAGGCATTACAAAAAAAGTATTGGCTTATCTTGATGATGAAATAACCGATGATTATAACAATCTTAAAAAGTATAAAGCCGACCTTGCAAAGAACAACACAGGCGCTATTCAAATTCAATATTTATACGCGAGAAGTTTCTTTAACGATGCGAAGAAAAACAACGAAGCGTACAACTATTTTTACGGGCAGTCAAAGCAATATTGGGCAGAACAAAGCAATTACTTTAAAGCAATGATTGGTGAAGTATTATATCGAAACAACGAAAGTGGTTTTGTAACAAAAAACATACTTCCGGCAATATTGGAAAATGCAGTAACAGGCGACGAAACCGGCATGTATTGGAAACAAAATGAACATGGCTATTACTGGTACCAGGCGCCGGTAGAGCAGCAGGCTTTGATGATAGAATTTGTGAGTGAAGTCAAACGCTCTCTTCCCCCCTCAGCGCAAGCGCTCGACGAAATGAAAACCTGGCTGCTGCGCCAAAAGCAAACAAACAACTGGAGCACTACCAAAGCCACCGCCGATGCATGTTATGCTTTACTGTTAAATGGCTCTGATTGGGTTTCTGCGAACAAAGAAGTTTCCATCAATCTTGGCAGCTATTCAGTAGACAGCCGTCAGCAAAAACAAGAGGCCGGAAGCGGTTATTTTAAAACAAGAATAGAAGAAAATAAAATAACGCCGGCGATGGGAGAAATAAGCGTTACCACAACTTCCGATGCTAAAGTTAAAGGCG
>CAXUMK010000124.1:11077-15634 GCA_964251885.1 uncultured Segetibacter sp.
AAGGCGCTTCTCCCTCGTGGGGAGCAGTGTATTGGAAATACTTTGAGGACCTGGATAAAATCACTCCTGCTGCCACTCCTCTGTCAATAAATAAACAGTTGTTCGTTGAAAAAAATACCGATCGTGGCGTAGTGCTGCAACCTGTAAATGATGGAGACAGCTTACACGTAGGAGACAGGATAAAAATCCGTATAGAGATCAGGGTAGACAGAAACATGGAATATGTTCAATTGAAAGATATGCGTGCTGCCGGTATGGAACCCGTAAATGTATTAAGTGGCTACAAGTGGCAGGACGGTCTCGGTTATTACGAAAGCACCCGCGATGCCGCAACTAATTTTTTCATCAGTTATTTACCAAAGGGTACTTATGTTTTCGAGTATCCTGTAAACGTTACAAATAATGGTGATTTTTCTGTCGGCATAGCCTCTGCTCAATGCATGTATGCCCCCGAGTTCAACAGCCATAGTGAAGGTATCAGAATTAAAGTAGAGAAGCCCCGGCCCTAAAGGGAGAAGAGAGAATCGCGGTGCTGTTCATCAAGTGATTTAAGGTCGCCGCCGATGAAGTTTCTTGCAATTTCTTTGCAAGCCGACATTACAGAATAACTTCCTGCACAGGGGTCTGCAATATAGTCGCCGGTTCCAGAAACAGCCTCTATCAAATTCTTTTGCAACAGTAAAGGCTTTTGATGGGGGTGATTTTTATGAAGTATTTTCTCTGTCCATACATCGGGAATGTCGTGCCGGGTCCAGTGCCCTTTGGCTTTTAGAGGTTTCTTTTGCAAGATCAGCAGGTATTCACTTTTTCTGCGGGTACGATAGCCCATTCCAATTTTGCCCTTGTCCCAGGTAATCAGATCAACTATTGACAGAGAAGTATTTTTAGTCCATTCTGCGGTTCCTTCGCAGAGATGAAATTTATCGATCCACAAAAACAAATGACCGCTTTCGATAAGAACCCGGTCAATTTCATCAATGAATGCTTTGATGGTTTCTTCGCTCATTTGCTGCAGTTCGGCTCTTTCTTTCTGTCTTTCACCTTCGTTGCCGTATTTCATTTTATCCATTATTCCCCGGTACTGTGGATCAAAAAAACAAGCGGTAATAACGTTGTCGTGAATATTGCGAAGAAGCTCTAATCCGTCAATCACATTTGACTGATTAACTAAAATGTCACCAGATCTTACAATTGGATCATCAGAACTTTTTCTATTGTTTCTGCTTGCAGAAAAAACCGTTTTGTTCTTTTTAAACCCTGCAGCTTCTGTTTCCATGTATGTTATTTTGCTTACGTGGCAATATAAGCTTATCCAATAGAAAGGACTTTTATAATGCTTTTGCGCTTTTCTGTTTAAGCTGCCTGCAGAACGTTTTCTATTCTTTGCTTCAGCGTTTCATAATCTGTAAAGCCTCTTGCAACCAGGTGAAATTTCAACTCATCGGTTTGAATAAAAACACAGGGATAACCTGTCACCTGCAACTGCTTCATCAGCGAAAATTCGTACCAGGCTTTTTCTTTGTACTCTTCACTGTTCAGTCTTTCATAAAATACTTCGGTATGTATGCTGTATTTTTCCAGTAAGTGCCGGTAGGCATCATCATCTGTTAAATCTCTGCCTTCGTAGTTTAAAGCATATTGTAAATCAGAAGCAAACTCAACCGCTCTTTGCGGGTAGAACTCTTTGAAGATGCACATGGCAATAGCAGGCTTTTCTGAGTTGGGATACCAGTCGCTGTCTTCATAATGAAAGATGTGCCAGAGAAAATCCTCGCCAAATTTTATCCCGGTACGCTCTTCGACTGTTTTATATGCTTTTTGAATATAAGGTGCAATTTCACTGATAGGAGCGGGCTTTTCGGGCAATATCATTCCGCCTGATAAAACATCTGTTTCAACCTGGTTTTTATATTCTTCAGCAATTCTTTTTATAACCGGGCTAAAGCCATAACACCAGCCGCAATAGGCATCGTAACAATAAACAAGAACAGGTTTCATGGCGCAAAGGTAGCTTCTATGATCTTCTTTTGCAGAAAGCCGGTTTTAGAAAATTAAGAATAAGCTAAGTTTTAGTATTAAGTATGAATTCAGAAGATTGTCGACAAAATCTTGTCTTATTAGTTGCCAAGGGATAAATTGGTAACTCTTTGGCTTGTCGAATAAAGAATGAAAAGTACACGAGTGCGACGCAACGGTTGACTCATAGTAGTAATTCGCCTGGTTCAAAAAAATCTACTCAACTTTTTATCCCTTGCTAGTATAATATTCTGCTTTGAATAATTTATGTCTCATTACAGGTTATGGGTAAATAAAACCTGGAATAAGAAAAGTAAAAGTAAATTTGGGTAAAAGAATGTTATGGAGAATACGTATGAACAGGAGATGTATAACTACTTTACACAATTGAATGATGATGAAAAAGAATCTATAGTTCTGATGTTAAAAACTTTTTTAAAAGGCAGGATAGAAAAAAACGTACACATCAGTATCGAGCAATACAATAGGGAGCTTGAGCAAGCTGAACACCAGATAGAAGCCGGTAATTATGTTACACAGGAAGACCTGGAAAAAGAAATGGAAGCATGGTAGAAAAACGAAAAGTCGTATGGAGTGATGACGCTAAAAAACAGCTCAAGGAAGCTTATAGTTACATTGCAAAAGATTCAGTTCAAAATGCAAAGAAAGTAAGAAATGATATTGTTGAAATGACTCGTAAGCTTACATCGAATCCTCAAATTTATAGTCCTGATAAGTATAAAATAAACAACGATGGCACTTATCGTGCCTTTGAGAAGCACAGATACAGGATTGCTTACCATATCATGGAAAAAGAGATAAGAATACTAAGGATGCGACATACAAGTATGGAACCCAAAGCATATTAGAAATACTTTTCCGTTTATAATCATCTTTCGAGATCCCCAAAAACATCTCCCTTCTTAATTCCCCAAATCAAAAATCACTTGCATTTTCTTGTGCTACATTTGCAGCAAACAGCAGCATACAATGGCTAAAATAGGAATTAATATCGCTACCGGAAGTTTGCAAAAAGAAGAGATGATCGTGGGGATAGACCTGGGAACGACAAACAGCCTTGTCGCTATTATTCATCCTGAAAGTAAACAACCTGTTGCTTTGAAAGAACACAATTCAAGCAGCCTGGTTCCCAGCATTGTTCACTTTGATGAAGCGGGTAATGTAAGAGTGGGGGAAGATGCAAAACAATACCTGATCACCGAACCGCAGAATACCATTTTCAGCGCCAAGCGCCTGATGGGTAAAAGCTATAACGACATTAAAGACAATGCATCTTTCTTCACCTATAAAGTGATCGACGATAATACCGAAAGCCTGGTAAAAGTGCAGGTAGGTTCTACCTTTTATTCCCCGATTGACTTGTCTTCTTTTATACTCAAAGAACTGAAACAGCGTGCAGAGCATATTTTGAAAACCCCTGTTACAAAAGCGGTAATAACGGTTCCGGCTTACTTTAATGACTCACAACGGCAAGCAACGCGTGACGCAGGAAAGCTTGCAGGATTAGACGTGCTGCGAATTATAAATGAACCTACAGCAGCCAGCTTAGCTTATGGATTGGGCCTGGGAAGGGAAGAAAGCAAAACCATTGCAGTATATGACCTCGGCGGCGGAACTTTTGACATTTCAATCCTTCAGATTACCAACAGTATTTTTGAAGTTCTCAGTACCAATGGCGATACCTATCTTGGCGGCGACGATTTTGACCGTGTTATTGTGCAACACTGGATGCGGCAGATCAGACTTTCGGAATCCGAATTGTCAAATAACAAAGAACTTTCACAGGCTCTGCGGCTAAAGGCTGAAGAAGCCAAGAAGCATTTGAGCAGCGCAGAAAACTTTGAAGCCGAAATAAACGGCGAGGTCTTAAAAATAACCAAAGCGGAGTTTGAAGGTTTGATTGCTCCGTTAATTGAAAGAACAATTAAAAGCTGTGCAAGTGCAATAGCCGATGCGAAAATTGATGTAGCAGATATTGAAAGTGTCGTGATGGTTGGTGGCAGCACAAGAGTGCCTGCAGTTAAAAATGCTGTCAGCGCTTTCTTTGGCAGGCCTGTAAACGATACCGTAAATCCTGATGAAGTGGTTGCTTTGGGCGCCGCAGTGCAGGCAGACATTCTTGCAGGAAACAATAAAGAATTTTTGTTGCTCGATATCACTCCGCTTAGCCTCGGTATAGAGACAATGGGTGGTTTAATGGATGTATTAATTCCCCGCAATTCAAAAATACCTACCAAAGTTGGTCGTCAATATACCACACACAAAGACGGGCAGAGCGGCATGCGCATCAGTGTTTTCCAGGGTGAAAGAGATTTGGTTCAGGATAACAGGAAGCTGGCGGAATTTAATTTATCCGGAATACCCGGAATGCCTTCAGGATTTCCAAAGGTGGAAGTATCTTTTTTGATAAACGCCGATGGAATTTTAGTGGTGAAAGCAAAGGAGCTTCGCAGCGGCGTTGAGCAAAGTATAGAAGTAAAACCTCAGTACGGTATAAGCGATGCGGATGTAGAAAAAATG
>CAXUMK010000125.1:0-7754 GCA_964251885.1 uncultured Segetibacter sp.
GTAATAAGGTTTTTTCTTTCTCTTTTCTATCCGTTACTAAGGTAATAAGGTTTTTATGCCGTTATCTGTAACAACATTGTTTATGCTGTTTAGATAAAGTGATGCAATCACTTTGATTATTTATATTTAGAAACAAAGAAGTTTTCATCAAAGCTTTCTCTTCCATCTTAGCAATCTTATCCGAAAAGGTTATTCGTAAAATAAATTCTTATCCTCGACTGAAAGTTGGCTATAGTCTTAAAAATTTCAATCAAAGTTCCCTGTTCTATTTTGGTAAGACCATTGAGGTCAATGTAATTGTTCGGATCTTTTTTATCAATCATTATCTGGTTTGCCTGGCTCTTTAGCCGCATGCTCATCAGCAGGTAATAGGACTGGTTTAGTTCATTGTAAGCCGTTTCTGTAAACACGCCTTTCTCTTTAAGCGTTTTGAGCCGTTCACCGGTATTTACATTAAAAACACGGTTTTGAAGAGCATAGACTCTTACCAGGTCAACAATTGGTGTCATCGCTTTTTTAATGTCAAATACTTCCTGCGAGCCAACTGTGGTGGTGCGAATGTTTTTGAAAAAAGTTAACGGAGGTTCATACTGCAAGGCATTTTTTGCCATAAAGTAAAATAACTTTTCCAGCGGCTTTTGTAACTCAGCATCTAAAAAGATAGTAAGTTCCTCCATCAACGATGCCTCGCCATACAAAAAACGGCAGTCAAAAAATGTGGAGAATTTAATAGCCGTTTCGGCCAAAGAGTCTTCTATCCAGCTTGCATAATTGCGCTTCCAGTGAGAGAGGGAATGAGTCCAGCTAGGGTTTTTAGCCATGAAGCCTCCTTCACAAAAACTAAATCCGATGTCGTTCAATCTGCTGGAAACAGTTTCGGCAAACTGCAGAAAATATTCTCTTACCAGTTCGCGGTGTTCATTGGCTTTGTCTTCATAAATGATCGCGTTGTCCTGGTCGGTTTTAAGGGTTTGCTCTTTACGTCCTTCGCTTCCCAAAACCATAAATGCAAATTTAGCTGGTGGCGTTCCCATTTCGTCTATTACACCTTCTATCACCTTTATAGCAATCGTATCGGCAACAGTAGTAATTACCTGGTTGGCTATCTCTGCATTTACGCCCCTTTCAAGCAATTGGGTTACTATATCAGGTACTTTTTGCCATTTCTTTTTTAGCTCGGGTACGGTAGAGGCAGATTTTACGGACTGTATAAAAACCAGGGGCGTTTGCGCCTGTTCGCTCAACAGTTTGTTGCGGCTTTGAAACCCGATATATTCGCCTTTGTCTTCTATGAGCAGGTAACGCGTTTTGGTACGAAACATCATCAGGATGGCCTCGTACACGTACGCCTTTGTACTTATAGAAACGACTGGTTTTTCTGCAATACTGATAACAGGATTTTTAGCATCAGCTAAGTTGGCAACTACTTTGTCTCTTATGGTAATGTCTGTAATAAAACCGGTAATTTCTGCCGCCTCATCCTTTATAAACAAACAGCTTACCTTGTTTCTTGCCATCAGCTTTGCTGCCAGGTAAACAGGGGTAGAGCCGGGGCAGGATATAATAGGGCGGTATTGAATGCTTTCTATCTTGCTCGAGTACAACTGGTCGGCTGCTATATAACTTTCATCGTAAGTGGATGGACGTTTTACAAAATGAGCAAACTCGTCATCCAGCATTCTTTTTCCAAATTCTGCCGTGAAGTAATGAAAGAACTTCTCGAAAGTTTTACATAGTTCTGCAAAATCTTTTCGACCGAGCGTAAATACTACGGTTCCTTTTTTGGCTACAACGGTTTTTAATGAACGTTTCCTATTGAGCAGTACAGAGATGCCTCCATATACATAAAAAGGACCATGCAGACGAATGTTCCTTTTGTTTTGCGTGCTGTCATAGAAAAAGGATTCGTATTCACCTTTTACTATAATATCAACACCATTCATTTTGGTCATCTCCTGCTGGTATATAACGAGTTCTTTATTGTATTTTACCTCCTCCAGCAATTCTGAAACTTCCATCAGTACGTCTTCGGGCAACAGGTCAAAAGGAGCTGTTTTTTTTAGTATTTCAATGCGGTCTGTCATAGATTATAAAGATTAGAATAGCCAGTAAAACAATAATCAAAACGGGAATGATCCACTCACGCTGCTTAGGCAAAATACCTTTTTTTAAAACCTCTTTCTGCTGTTGTTCAATTATTTCTTCATTCACATCTCCTCGTTTTATCAGTTCAAAAAAGCACAAGGCCGTTGCATTTGCATCTTCAATTGCATTGTGCTGATGTGCAAAAGATGTATTAAAAAGGATTTCATGTAACTGGCCGAGGGGGAGAAATTTTACAGCAGGATTTTTAGCAAGATGTCGTGTGCTGAGCATAGTACAAAAAGTATCTTCCTTTTTTACCGGGAATTCAATTCCTGAGCGGTAAAAATCAGCGCCGAGTATATGAAAATCAAATTCCATAAAGTGACCTATTACCAAAGGATGGTATTCATTTACATCATCCGCAAACAGCCTCATGACTTTCTCCCGGTTCTGCCCGTTTTTGTGTAGAAACTCTTCGGTGATGCCATGAATTTTTGTAGCAGACTTAGAAACTGTAAAATCGTGGTTATGAATATAAAAGTTCTCTTCTTTTATTTTCTGTCCTTGCTTAGTGTAAATGACCCAGGCAACCTGCACACTGTAAGGCCAGTTATCCTTTACATTGTAGGGCAGGTTCCAGTTTTTTGGAAGCCCGGATGCTTCAGTATCTATAAACAAAATATAATCTTTCACTAATGGCAATTGAACTTGAAAGCGATTTATTTCCGGTTAAAAGGTAACCTTACGAATTAAAAAAGGAATGAGATTTTTAATTTCAAAAGGATAGGTTGCTGTGCTAAATGATCATGAAATTTTTTGGGTTACCAACTTCAGAATGTTCTGCAACATCCTTGCGTCGCACACTTCTGCTTTCTTGTATTCTATTGAGCAGATACAGTTGCCAGAAGATAAATCAGTGACCCTTTCGCCTGTCGAGTAAAGAATGAAAAGTAGAAGAGTGCGACGCAACGGAAGTCCTATAGTAGTAATTCAGCCCGGTTCAAAAAGAATTCTACTCAATTTGGCTTCTTTCCTGCTGCTTTTGCTTTGTTGATTGCGTTCTGTGTATTCATTGCCGCCGTATCGGTGCTGATTACGTCGCTGTTATCTACACCACTAGGGTGTTTAGTCGTATCAATAGCTGAGGGATTGGTTAAGCCGGTACTATTAGTTGTGTCTCCCGTAACTGCGTTACTACCAGAATTGCCATTGCTGTTACAACTTGTAAGGCTTATAAAAATTGCGGATACAATTAATAATTTTTTCATTGTTATTTTTTAATAGCGTATCAATTTCGCTGCCACGTGTTGTAACTTATACAATATCCAATCTTAATTTTAAACAGAATGGAGATGCTTCTAAATATTTTCGAGGAGAGTCTGTAAGCAATTTAAATTAATTATTTTGTCCTCTGTTTATATTGTTCTTTTGTTCAAATCAATCTCTGATATGCCTGTACAGTTAATTGCCGATAGCGGCGCTACCAAATGCGAATGGTGCCTGCTTTATGACAACGAAAAGAAAAGCATTTTTACTACTGGCATCAGTCCTTATTTTTTAAGCGAACAGCAAATTGCCGAACTGCTGCAAAAAGAATTATTACCACGACTACAAAATGCAGAGCCGGTTGAAGTGCATTTTTATGGAACAGGTTTGGGCAATCCGGAGAACGTGAAAATCATCCGCAAGGTGTTGAAGAAAATATTCAGCGCTGCAAAGATCACAGCGAATACCGATTTGCTTGCCGCTGCCCGTGCCCTTTGCGGTACCGAAAAAGGAATAGCCTGTATTTTGGGAACAGGTGCCAATTCCTGCTATTACAACGGCAAAAAAATTTTGAAGAATATCGCCAGCCTCGGCTATGTTTTAGGCGATGAGGGAAGCGGCGCTTATCTTGGTAAAAAAGTAATTCAGTATTATTTGTACAACACTTTTGATGAAGATTTAAAATCAAGGTTCGATGCACAGTTTGTAACATCGTATCATGAGATTTTGGAAAATGTATATAAACAACCTTTTCCTAACCGGTATCTTGCCCGCTTTACTGCTTTTCTTTCTGATAACCGCGGACATTATATGGTCGAGAATATTTTAGAAGACGGGCTGTATGACTTTTTCTTTTATCATCTAAATAAATACAAAGAAAGCTGGACATTGCCAATAAACTTTGCAGGCGGTGTAGCTTTTGCTTTTAAAGATGTTTTAAAGGAACTATGCAGCAGTTACCAACTTGACTTAGGTATTGTACTAAAAAATCCAATGGAAGGTTTGGTGAAATATCATTTGCAGACTTAAAGTTTAAAGATGTGCCACACCTTGAAGGTGTGGCACATCCGATCATTTTTACAGTCATCTGCCTGCTTCTTTCTCTTTCTGATGTAATGTCTTCCATTCGTCTTCCAAAATGCTCATTTCGTAAAGACTCCAGTAAGTTCCGTCATCGTATTTTAATACATCCCTCATAAGTCCCTCTTTTACAAAGCCACAATTTTCATAACAGCGGATGGCAGCCTTATTAAAATCATACACACCAAGACTTATACGGTGCAGTTCCATTTCTTCAAATCCAATTTTCAAAACAGCGTTTATCATTCCCGTACAATAGCCTTTGCCTCTTTCGGCAGTGTTGCCTACCAGCACCCTGCTTATCCTCGCCGACCTGTTTTTTTGGCTAATGCTTCCAAGAGATATGTGACCTACCGTTTTATTCGTTTTGGTATCGACAGCCTTGTAAATGAATGCGTCAGAGTTTTCAAAGTCGTTGGTATCTTCAATATACCAGTCGAGGCTGTCTTCTGTCAAAGGAAATTTAAACAGGGAACCAGCCCAGTTGGTTATCAGGTGTTCCGTATTCATCCACTCTATCAACTGCTTAAAGTCTTCCCTGTCAAAATATTCCAGCGTTACCATGACGTAGTGTTTTATTTATTCCTCTCTTGTGTTGAACCGGCACAGTGAATGCCAAAACTAAATAAAGTTATGCGGAACAAAATATCAGGTAAAGCCTGAAAGCATAAACACGTGTGCCACACTTCTAAAGTGTGGCACATGTTGAATTAACTAAAGTCTGTTTTCGTTTTTATTTATATCACCGCCTCTACAAATTCTTCTTCATTTTCTTCTGCTGACGGTTCCTGGTTTTCGGGGCGAAGGCTTCTTACGGTTTTGCCGGCACGCCACATTTCGCTGTCGCGAAGCTCGGCAAGTTCTGCGTCTAACTTTTCGCGGTAGTCGGCTTTGCTGTTGCTTTCAATTGATTTTGCGGCTTCTTTTCCTGCAGCTACGCTTTCGTATAAATCAGTAAATACAGGTAAAGTTGCATCTCTAAACTTCTTCCACCAGTCTAATGCACCGCGTTGTGCTGTTGTTGAACAGTTTGCATACATCCAGTCCATTCCATTTTCTGCAACAAGTGGCATCAGCGATTGTGTTAACTCTTCAACTGTCTCATTAAATGCTTCGGAGGGTGTGTGTCCTTTTGAGCGCAGCACCTGGTATTGCGCAGCAAAAATTCCCTGGATGGCTCCCATCAAAGTGCCACGCTCGCCGGTAAGGTCAGAGAAAACTTCTTTCTTAAAGTTGGTCTCAAAAAGATAGCCGCTGCCGATAGCGATACCAAGCGAAACAACTCTTTCATAAGCCCGCCCCGTTGCATCCTGGAAGATGGCGTAGCTGCTGTTTAATCCACGTCCCTGCAAAAACATACGGCGAAGAGATGTTCCCGAGCCCTTTGGCGCAACTAAGAAAACGTCCACATCTTTAGGAGGAACAATACCCGTTTGGTCGTTATAAGTAATGCCGAAGCCATGCGAAAAGTACAATGCTTTACCGGCGGTCAAATGTTTTTTTACGGTAGGCCACATAGCAATTTGTGCTGCATCGCTCAAAAGGTAACATATAATAGTGCCTCGTTGTAAAGCTTCTTCTATCTCAAACAACGTTTGTCCGGGTACAAAACCGTCGCTTATTGCTTTATCCCAAGACTTTGAGTTTTTGCGCTGGCCGACAATTACGTTTACGCCGTTTTCTCTTTGGTTTAAAGCCTGTCCCGGCCCCTGCACACCGTAGCCGATTACTGCTACCACTTCATCTTTTAATACTTCCTGTGCTTTTGCCAAAGGAAATTCATCGCGGGTTACTACGTTTTCTTCAACACCGCCAAAATTTAATTTTGCCATTTATTTAGTTTTAAGTTTTGTTGCTATTTTTTGTTGACAAGCACTTGTTCTTTATTTGTCTTCGTTGTGTCACTCCCTTGTACTATTTGTTCTGTATTCATCCACCTCACCCTCGTTCCCTCTCCTGCAGGAGAGGGAGGCCATGCATTTATTTTTGCATCATCTCTTGCACTAACAATTCTTCTTTTAGTGATCATTCTTCCGCTGTTTTTTTAAGCGCCTTCAGGGGTTCGTCTCTAAGCCCCCTTCAGGGGGTTTGGGGGCTTTTCATTAAAAACTATTCTATTTCCAAATGGGTCATTTACTGTTACTGACCATGCATCATAAAAAGTTTCTTCAAAGCCCGGCTTGTTGTACTTATAATTCTTTGCTATCAATTCCTGGTGATATGCTTTCAAGTCTTTGCACCACACAAACACTTTACTTCCCGGTGTGGCATCTCCATGATGTTCGCTTAAATGCAGTGTTAATCCATCCTTTGTCACTTCCATATAAACCGGAAAGTTTTCTTCAAACTTATGTTCCCAAACAATTTCAAAACCCAACCAGTCTATATAAAATTCAATCGCTTTTGCATAATCGAATATTCGCAAAATGGGTATCGTTTGTTCAACAGTCATAACAAGGATTTAAAGCATTAAAACGATTGAAGGGTATGGGTTATAATGATTGAAACGATTGAGCGATTTTACAGTGTAATCTATATAATCATTTTTCTGCGCAATCCTTTAAATCCTTAAAATCTGTGGCTTACATACTAAACACCTCATCCTGTTTATTCAAATATTCGTTTTCTACTGCATCTTCTCCGGGTTCGGCTTCTTCAAATTCTTTTAGCTTTTCGTGGAAACCACTGCTGGCTTTTATGATGGCTACTCTTGCGCTTCTTACAAATTCTATTAAACCATAAGGACTAAGGTAATCTATCAGTCTTTGTGTTTCTTCGCGGTGGCCGGTTGTTTCAAATATAGTGTAGTCTTTTCTGATGGCCACAGCTCTTGCTCCGTACTGGCGAAGCAGCCGTTCTACCTGTACTTTTTCGGCTACCTCGTCGGTGCTTACTTTATACAAAGCCAGCTCCTGCCACACGATCTCATCGTTGGTGTTGTAATATACCTTTATTACTTCCACCTGCTTTTCTATCTGGCGGCTTACTTTTTTTACAACATCTTCGGTTTCCTGTATGACTAAGGTAAAGCGCGAAATACTTTCTACTTCAGAGGGCGAGCTGTTGATGCTTTCAATATTTATCTTCCTTCTCGAAAAAATAATAGCGATGCGCACCAGCAAACCAACCTGGTTTTCAGCATAAACGGTGATGGTGTATTCCTGACGCCCCCCCGCCCCTGAAGGGGGGCTAAGAAGACTACCCGATGTTTGATTGTCTCGGCTCATATTTTTAGATTGATATTTTAAGGTTTTTGACCTCTTTGTATTATGGTTTAGTGGCTGCTATTCTAAGTCTTTTATAATCAGCGTACCATTTACCGT
>CAXUMK010000125.1:7764-9929 GCA_964251885.1 uncultured Segetibacter sp.
GTTATGGTAATTGGTCGCTTGCAGCATTTGCTGCACATCGGTTAAAATACTGTCGACGTTGTTCTCTTCAATTCCTTTTAAAAATGAACTGCCAAACATTTTTATCCAGTCTTTAATGCCGTTAGCATTGTCTTTTAGTTCAGTGTCTCTCTTAAAATAGGATGCATAATCTACCGTAAAGCCTTTCTTTTCAAGAAGCGTAATATATTCTGCCATCGATGGAAAATACCAAATTTGCAAAGCTGCTTTTTCTGCGTATCCGTATTTGGATAACGTTTGCCGCAGTGCATTCACAATTTGTTTTACGTTGTCTTTACCCCCAAATTCTGCTACCAGTCTTCCCCCGCTTTTTAAATTACTATACATGCATTCGATTGCTTTTTCTTTGTCTGTAACCCAATGCAAAACAGCGTTTGAAAAAATTGCATCGAAGGCATTATCAAAATGAAAATTAGTGGCAGACATTACTTTGAAATCGATATCAGGATATTCGGCTTTTGCTTTTTCAATCATTAGCGCAGAATTGTCGATGCCGGTAACCTTTGCACCAGCCTGTGCAAGAATGTTGGTTAGATAGCCGGTTCCACAACCGAGGTCTAAGATTCGTTCACCTGGTTGTGGCTGCAGCAATTCAACCAACTCTTCACCGAACTTAAAAACGAAGTCGTGTTTCTGGTTGTAGAGGCTGGTATTCCAGGTCATGGTTTCTTTGCTGTCTGTCATAATTGCTTTTTAAAAACGGGACACGATGACGTGCATTGAACGGATGAATAGAATTACTAACAGTACAAGTGTGCGACGCAACAATGTTTAATGCATATTCAAAAGCCTGGCTCCAAATTTTCTTTCTTCTTCCTCCCTTTAGGTCGGGGCTTCTAACTCAGCCTTATCTCGCTCACGCTGCATCCCTGCGGAACCATTGGAAATACATTGTCTTCTTTGCCGACCATCACTTCAAGAAAATATGAACCATTGTGCTCAAGCATTGTTTTGATGGCGCTTTGCAGATTTGGCCTTTCGGAAACTTTCTGGCCTTCGATGCCATAACCTTTTGCTACCATGATGTAATCGGGACTGGCAATGTCAACAAAAGAATAACGCTTGTCGTGAAACAGTTGCTGCCACTGACGCACCATACCAAGAAACTGGTTGTTGAGAATGACAATTTTTACATTGACTTCTGTTTGCATGATCGTGCCTAATTCCTGGATGGTCATTTGAATGCCGCCATCGCCGATAATGGCGATAACAGTGCGTTCGGGAGCGCCAAACTTAGCGCCAATAGCAGCAGGCAAACCAAAGCCCATTGTACCCGCTCCGCCTGAAGTAATGTTGCTTTTTGACTGGTTGAACCTTGCATAACGGCAGGTAACCATCTGGTGCTGACCCACATCAGTTACCATGATGGCGTTGCCACCAGTCAATTCATTTATCTGGTGAATAACTTCGCCCATTGTCAGCTTTTCGCCTTTGGGGTTTAGTTCTTTGTGTATAACTGTATCCACTTCGGTCTTGTGGTATTCGTTGAATCTGTTTAACCATTCGGTATGCTGCTTTGCATCCACGAGCTCTGTAAGAATGGGTAGGGTCTCTTTGCAATCGCCCCAAACGCCTACAGTCGCTTTCACGTTTTTATCAATTTCAGAAGGGTCAATGTCGAGGTGAATGACTTTTGCCTGTTTGGCGTATTTATCGAGCCGACCGGTAACGCGGTCATCGAAACGCATGCCAATGGCGATCAGCACATCGCAATCATTTGTAAGTACGTTTGGACCATAGTTGCCGTGCATGCCAAGCATTCCTACATTTAAAGGATGGTCTGTCGGGATAGCGCTGGCGCCGAGAATAGTCCATGCGGCGGGAATACCACTTTTTTCAATGAAAGCCGTAAACTCCTTTTCTGCCTTTCCCAATATGACGCCTTGTCCCCAAAGGATGAAAGGTTTTTTGGCTTCGTTGATAAGCTTTGCCGCTTCTTCAATAAACTCTTTCCTGATGACCGGTTTGGGACGGTAGCTGCGAATGTGGTCGCAGCGCTGGTAACCATGGTAAACGAACTTGTCGAGCTGTGCATTTTTGGTAATGTCAATCAGCACCGGGCCTGGGCGACCTGTTTTCGCAATATGAAATGCCTTCGCCAAAACAGAAGGAATTTCGGAAGCATC
>CAXUMK010000125.1:9939-15598 GCA_964251885.1 uncultured Segetibacter sp.
TGCCAATACACTTGGTAATTCATTAGCGTCGGTCACCTGGTAGTTCCATTTTGTAACCGGCGTAGTAATGTTTATGACATCTACTTCCTGGAAAGCATCGGTTCCTAATAAGTGCGCATAGACTTGTCCTGTAATACAAACTAGCGGAGTGCTGTCTATCATCGCATCAGCTAAACCGGTTACCAGATTGGTAGCTCCGGGGCCGCTGGTAGCAAACACTACACCTACCCGTCCGGATGCACGGGCAAAACCCTGTGCAGCATGAATACCACCTTGTTCGTGACGAACGAGAATGTGTTTGAGTTTATCGTTGTAATCGTACAAAGCATCATATATTGGCATGATGGCTCCGCCGGGGTAACCAAAAATAGTATCAACACCTTCGGCAAGAAAGGCCTCCAGTACGGCTTGAGAGCCGCTTAGTTTGCCCGGTTCTTTAGCCGGTGCTTTTGGTGTAACTCCCGGTTTTATCAGGATTTGTTCTTCGATGTCTAATATTGAGTTCATAAAGAATACCCCCAACCCCTACAGGGGCTTTTAAAGTTTTATAATTCAATTCAGTTCAGTTCACCGAAGTGAACTGCAATTGATATTTGTAAATTGTGCTTTTGTTCCTCAATTCCAATTCAAAGACTAATATTTATATTTTGGAAATTTTTTCCATCATCACAGTTTGTGATGATGAGATTTCTTTTCATTCATCTATCATGATCCAATTCCCTCTTCGGTGGTTAGGGGGCATCTGTCACACACCCTTCTGCTGCATTTTTTACACTCTTTGCATATTTAAACAAAATTCCTTTTGTCACTTTTAATGCAGGCTGCTGCCATTTGGCTCTTCTTTCAGCAATAGTCGCTTCATTTACTTTCAGGCTAAGGGTGTTTTTGGTTGCATCAATTTCTATAATGTCTTCATCTTCAACTAAAGCGATCAAACCACCTTCATACGCTTCAGGCGTAATGTGACCTACGACAAAACCATGTGTTCCGCCGCTGAATCTTCCGTCAGTTATCAGTGCTACAGTTTTACCCAAGCCTGCACCAATAATCGAACTGGTAGGCTTTAGCATTTCAGGCATACCCGGAGCGCCTTTGGGCCCAATGTGTCGGATGACCACCACATCACCAGCTTTTACTTTACCACCCGAAATGCCTTCCATTAAATCCTTCTCCGTATCAAATACTCTTGCCGGACCTTCAAAACGTTCGCCTTCTTTGCCGCTTATTTTTGCCACGCTTCCGCCTTCGGCAAGATTGCCGTATAATATTTGTAAATGCCCTGTTGCCTTTAATGGCGCTTCAAGAGGCATGATGATTTTCAAAATCAAGGTCTGGAGCATCAGCTAAGTTTTCAGCAACTGTTTTGCCGGTTACGGTTAAGCAATCGCCATGCAGCAAACCTTTGCGCAATAAATACTTCATCACTGCAGGCACACCGCCGTATTGATGCAGGTCTTCCATCAGGTATTTGCCGCTTGGTTTAAAATCGGCAAGTACAGGTATTTTATCGCTGATAGTCTGAAAGTCATCCTGTGTTAATGGCACATCAACACTTTTTGCCATCGCTATCAGGTGCAGGACGGCATTGGTACTTCCTCCTAAAACCATCACTACTGTAATTGCATTTTCAAATGCTTCCCTCGTCATGATGTCACGTGGCTTAATATCTCTTTCGAGCAGCAGTTTTATGGCCTCACCGACTGCTACACATTCTTTTTGCTTTTCATCACTTAATGCAGGATTGGATGACGAATTAGGCAAGCTCATTCCCATTGCTTCAATAGCGCTTGCCAATGTGTTGGCCGTGTACATGCCGCCACAAGCTCCTGCACCCGGACACGAATTGCGAACAATGCCTTTAAAATCTGCATCGCTTAAATTACCTGCTATTTTTTGTCCCAGGGCTTCAAATGCACTTACGATATTCAAATCTTCTCCCTTATAATGTCCCGGCGCAATGGTGCCACCGTACAGCATGATCGAAGGACGGTTTAGCCTGCCCATTGCCATGATAGAACCAGGCATATTTTTATCACATCCGGGAATGGCGATTATTGCATCATAGTATTGAGCGCCGGCATTCGTTTCAATGCTGTCTGCTATCAGGTCGCGGCTTACAAGGCTGTAGCGCATACCATCTGTACCCATGCTGATGCCGTCGCTTACGCCGATGGTGTAAAAACGCAAACCCAGCAAACCTTCAATGCTGTTCACATTTTCCCTTACAACTGTTGCAAGGTCGTTGAGGTGCATATTGCAAGGGTTGCCGTCCCAGCCCATGCTTACGATGCCAACCTGCGCTTTCTTAAAATCCTCCTCTTTAAAACCTATCGCATACAACATAGCTTGTGCGCCGGGTTGCGTTTCGTCCTGCGTAATTGTTTTGCTGTGTTTGTTTAATTCCATTTTTAAGCGATATATTTTTTTGTTATCGGCTATTGAATCTCGTTTCAACATCGTTGTGTCACTCCCTTGTACTATTTGTTCTTTATACAGCTACCTCATCCTCGTTCCTTCTCACCTCATCCGCCTTCGGCACCTTCTCCTCAAAGAGAAGGAAAATGGATGGAGGTCTAATTAAGGAGGCTCGGCTGTTGTTTTAAATCATCTTTTGCTCTAACAATTCTTCATTTACTATTCTTTAAGAGGATCAAAAAGATTACACACGTTAACCTTGCTTCTAACAAATCATCATTTACTATTCTTTAAGAAGGTCAAAAAGATTACTCACGTTAACCCTACTTCTAACAATTCTGCATTTATTATTCTTTAAGCTCTTTTAGAGTTTGGGCTAAATTATTGTTGAATGTCTTTTTAGAAGCCGGTGATAAAATGAACTAACAGTACAAGTGTGCGACGCAACGATGTTTAATAGTGACTCCTCAGCCGGGTTCAAAAAAAATTACGCCTGTCTTGTACGTACAGGCCACGGCCTGTTCCTGCCATTGTACCTACAAAGCGGCTGACATGGCAGGCTGATACTGTTCTGCCAGGTTGTGCAAGTCTGCTTCTTCTACTTCTTTCTTTTTATCGGCCAATTGTAAAAAGCTTTCATACAATACATCAATATCGTTGCGGGTAAAGGTGAATCCAAGCTTTTGGAAGCGATGTGCCAAAGCGCTTCTTCCGCTGCGAGCGGTTAACACAATTTTACTTCCATCGGCGCCTACGTCAACAGGATTGATGGTTTCGTAAGTGTTGGCGTCTTTCAAAAATCCATCCTGGTGAATGCCGGAAGAATGTGAGAAAGCATTTCCGCCTACAATCGCCTTGTTGGGCTGAACCGGTACCCGCATGGTATCGGCAACCAAACGGCTTAAAGGATTTAACTGTGTAGTTTGAATATTGGTAAAAAAGCCAAGCTGCCTGTGTTGCCGCATAATCATGACGACTTCTTCGAGCGAAGTATTTCCTGCTCTTTCGCCAATCCCGTTAATCGTACATTCGATCTGGCGGGCTCCGCTGATTACACCAGCGATTGAGTTTGCAGTAGCAAGGCCAAGATCGTTGTGACAATGACAAGAGATAACTGCCTTATCTATGTTAGAAACATTGTTTTTTAAATAAGCGATTTTATCACCGTATTGGGAAGGAAGGCAATAACCGGTGGTATCGGGAATGTTGACAGTAGTTGCACCCGCCCTGATAACCGCCTCAATGACTGTTGCCAGGTATTCGTTGTCGGTGCGTCCTGCATCTTCGGCGTAGAACTCTACATTATCGGTAAAGTTTCTTGCCCACTTTACACATTGAATAGCACGCTGTAAAATGTCTTCACGGGTAGAGTTGAATTTTCCTTTTATGTGGTAATCCGAAGTTCCGATGCCTGTGTGAATTCTGGGTCGTTTTGCATATCTGAGCGCTTCGCCTGCCACCTCTATATCTTTTTGAACGGCACGGGTTAATCCGCAAACGATGGCATTTTTGATTGTCTTTGCAATGAGGTTAACAGATTCAAAATCGCCTGGGCTTGAGATGGGGAAACCTGCTTCAATAATGTCAACGCCCAATTCTTCAAGCTTTACTGCCAGATCTACTTTTTCACGTGTGTTTAGCTTGCACCCCGGAACCTGTTCTCCATCTCTGAGAGTTGTGTCGAAAATGTAAACCTGATTGCCTTGCATAAAATCAAAATTTTATAAAGATGAAAGCGGGCAGTTTTATATTTGTAACAGCTTGTAATACAGCTAAACTGCCTGGTCGTTCGAAATTACGCAGGTTAATGCGTAGTTGAAAACATTGTTGCAAGTTTTTTACACTAATGAAGCCAGCTAACATTCTGTTAAAAACTTTGCTGGTATTGGCTTTCATCCAAAAATTACTACGATGCCCAACCGGTCTACCGATGCACTGTTTCAATTAATCCATTCATTGGAGAAGTCGGAGAAGCGCAATTTTAAATTGTATGTAACAAGAAACTCTTCTACCGAAGACCTGAAGATCATACAGGTATTTGATGCACTTGATAAAATGAGCGAATACGATGAAGAGTTGCTGCTGAAGAAAAACCCTTCGGTTAAAAAGCAGCAGTTGTCTAATATAAAAGCACATTTATACAAGCAGTTGCTTGCCAGCCTGCGGGTATTGAAAACAAATGAAAACATACAAATCCAGTTGCACGAGCAACTGGATTATGCGAACCTTTTGTACAACAAAGGTCTTTACATGCAAAGCCTGAAAATGCTGGAAAAGCTAAAAGAGACCGCAAAAGAACATCACCAGGTAACCTTTATGATGCAGGCTTTGTTTCTGGAGAAAAATATAGAAGTGCTGCATATAACCCGAAGCATAGAGGACAGAGCAGAGTTGCTGGCATCTGAGGCGGAACAATCGAGCCGGAGGCTGGGAAGAATAACACAGTTGTCAAATCTTGCACTTAAATTATATAGCTGGTACATAAAAAACGGTCATGCCCGCAACGAACAGGATGCACAATCTATCAGGCAATACTTCGAGGAGTCGCTTCCGTTTGAGGGGGAACAGGCAACCGGGTTTTATGAGAAGCTGTACTTCTTTCAAAGCTATAGCTGGTTTGGTTTCATTTTGCAGGACTTTTTGATGTACTACCGTTACACGCAAAAATGGGTGGATATTTTTGAGAAGGAGCCTTTTATGATTGCAATAGAAACAGCGCATTACATCAAAGGCCTGCACAACCTGATAAGCGCCAATTTTGATTTGAAGAACCGGAAGAAATTTGATGAGTACCTTGAAAAGTTTGAGCGCTTTTCTGAAACAGATCTGGTAACAGGAAATGACAATAACAAGGTGCAATCGTTTGTATACATTCACATTGCAAAGCTGAACAAGCACTTCATGGAAGGCACTTTTACAGAAGGCCTGCAATTGGTTCCGCACATCGAACAAAAAATAAAAGAGTATTCTTTATATCTTGACCGTCACCGCATTTTGGTTTTTTACTACAAAATAAGTTCGCTGTATTTTGGCAGCGGCGATTATGATAAAACGATTGATTATCTCAATAAAATCATCAACTGGAAAGTTGACCTGCGTACCGACCTGCAATGTTATGCCCGCCTGCTGCACCTGATAGCGCACTACGAAATCGGCAATTTTACTATTCTCGAGTACCTGATAAAATCGGTTTACCGTTTCATGGCTAAAATGGAAAATTTAAGTATTGTGGAAGAAGAAATAT
>CAXUMK010000126.1:0-2163 GCA_964251885.1 uncultured Segetibacter sp.
GCAACCCACAATCTGATACTCTGTACTATCCCTGTACTTGGCCGTAGGCTTACGTTGCGTCGCACTCTTGTACTTTTGTTCATTATTTAGCATGCACAATCTTATACCGCGGGCAATACAACTATAACAGAAAAAATACCTGAAACCTTACTGTAATTATTGCTATGATAAGTTACATTGCGACTAAATTGAATAAAGCAACTGCTATTATTAAACTTTATACATTCCATGCTTCCGGAGAATTTTGTAAGAATGATCTGTAAATTTTTTGCTCTCTGCTTCTTTTTAATTATAATAATTTCTCAATCATTTGCACAATCTGTAATTGATGCATCGTCAGATATTACGGTACGTTCGCTTACTGTCAACAATGGTTTGCCGCAGGGCCAGGTACGGGGCATGGTGCAGGATAAACAAGGGTTTATCTGGATTGCTTCGGAAGGGTTAAGCCGCTACGATGGCCGGGTATTTCTAAACTATATACATACCGTTGGTGATGCTGCTACTATTGCAGATAATGACATAAGGGATTTACAGATAGACGATCAGGATAATTTGTGGATGGTATATGCCTCTAAAGAGGTAGATGTGATGAATGCACAAACCGGATTGGTACGGCATTTATCAGCAGAATCAGCTTTTCAGTGGCTAAAAAACTGGACAAGACAGGTACACTTTACGATCAGGCAGGTAGGCACCCAATACTTTGCAGCTACCGGCAATAGCCTTGTTGTTTTTGACTTTGCAACAGGTAAGCACAAAATGGTAAGCATTTCCAGTGAGGAAAAGCTGATGGCATTGGGGAAAGACAGTTCAGACAAAGTAGTGCTGGCAACTACCAAAGCCCTTTACCATGTTAAAGATGATCACATACTGTTAATTCGTGGTTTCCCACCATTTTCTGATACAATTTACAAAACCTGGAATGCTGTACTCGATAACGGGAAATCCGTTGGAGCTATTTTACTGACTAAAAATGGCATATACACGATCCCGGCGGTAGGTGGTATTTACAGATATAATCCAAAAGGAAACACATGTGTCTATATTGGCCAGCCTAATAAAGAAAGAATACCCTACACAGCCGTATTAGATGGTGACAGCAATATTTATTTTTCGATGGATGCTGGTATTTTTAAAATAAAAGGCGACGGAGAGCCTGTGCTTGCTTATAGCAATGGAGGCTATGCTGCTATGTATCCACTGCTGCTGGCCGACCGGTCTGGAATGTTATGGGCAAGCGCCGATGTGTATGGCATTCAATTACTTAACCTGCACTCTGATAATTTCCACACTTTTCCCTATAAAATTAGCTTTGCAGCAGATGTACTGCAACCCTGGTTGCCTCCATTATCTAAGGAAATATCTTATGGCTCTTATATAGTGCGTTCAGTAAAAGACACCAGCGGTAACATCTGGCTGCTAAACCTGGCAGTACTGCGGCAAAAAAATATAGCTAAACAATACACTGAATTATACCAGTTCAAAAGTTCAAAAGCAATACTTTCTCAGTTGTATAACAAGGAGGTACAACCTTGCCAGGTTACGTTTGATAAACTAAATCAGTGCTGGCTCGTACTACAGGATATCGTTACCAATCCCGTTCGAACACTGGTAAAAGCAAATTTGCAAAAAGGAACAATGCAACGGTTTGCAACCTTGCCGGGTGGCTGGAAAGAAAACGGTTATCTTACCAGTATTGCTAATTACAGCTGTTATCTTCCTGAGAATGAATTGCGGTTGTATGATACACTAACAGGTCGCCTTATAATTTATTCAAAAGAAAAGCTGGGAGTAAGTGGTTTGCTGCTAATGGCTATGCCCGATCAAAAGAACGACGACATTCTCTGGATAGCTACCAAAGGTTCAGGCATTGTAAAGCTGAATGTTAAGACAGGTGTTGTACAACATTTTACAGACGCCAATGGGCTGCCTAATAATACGGTTTACTTTATTGCACCTGACAAAAAAGGGTTTTTCTGGTGCAGCAGCAACAAGGGTATTTTTCGGTTTAATCCTGCTGATGGCAGTGTGGTTTCCTTTACCGTAAAAGATGGCCTTCAGGGCAACGAGTTCAACCGTTATCATTTTTTGGAAACCCCTGACGGTCATTTTATATTCGGCGGTACGCAAGGCTACACCGTTTTTCATCCTGATTCTGTT